>DAIOUP010000544.1:0-1735 GCA_036759465.1 Bacteroidales bacterium | reverse complement strand
ATCCCTTTACAGTTCAAACATTAGCAATCTGATCATCCGTGAAAAGTCAGGGATTTTCCTGCCTTTGGTCGAAAAATTAATTAACGAAATAAAAAATCGATAATGAGATTTTTGCGTTTAAAATTAATCCTGATTCATGTCCTGATCTCTGTTCTTGTTCAGGCTCAGCCCGACAATAAGCCTATTCAGAAGCTTGACCATTACTACGCCAAAGCCCTTGCCGACTGGAACGTTCCGGGCATGGCGGTGGCTATAGTAAGTGCCAGTGATATTATATATGCCCGCGGCTTTGGTGTAACAGATATTACCACCAAACAGGCTGTTGACGAAAACACGCTTTTTGCTGTGGCCAGCAACACTAAGGCATTTACCGCTGCTGCACTAGCCATGCTTGCCGAACAAAATAAAGTTGCGTGGAGCGACAAGGTCCGTAAATACCTTCCATGGTTCTCGCTCTACGATCCCTGGGTTTCTGACCAGATGACCGTGCGCGATTTGCTCACCCATCGTTCGGGTTTGAAGACCTTTTCGGGCGATCTAATCTGGTACGGCAGCACCTATTCGCGGCGCGAAGTCATCGAAAAGGCGCGTTTTCTGAAACCTGCATTCGGTTTCAGGGAGCAGTTTGGCTATTCCAATATCATGTATATCACAGCAGGAGAGCTGATTCCTGTCATCACAGGGCAATCGTGGGACGATTTTGTCGCCCAATACCTGCTTACTCCTCTGGGAATGGCCCGCTCGACCCTGCATATGAGCGCATTGGCCGGAAAAGACAACGTTGCCCAGCCTCACACCTATGTTGATGGCAGGTTGAGACAGATACCCTGGGTTGACTGGGGCAATATGGGACCTGCAGGATCGCTAATTTCCAGCGCCTCCGAAATGGCCAACTGGCTGCAGATGAATCTCAATAACGGCACTTTTAGGGGTCAAAAAATCCTCTCGCCCGAAAGTGTGAGACAAATGCAGGAAGCTATTACACCGTTGTCCATAAGTAAATCCTTTAGCGAACGTTTCCCAAGCACGCATTTTCGTGCCTATGGGCTGGGCTGGAGCATGTTCGATTATCATGGAAAGAAGATCGTTACGCACAATGGCGGCTACGACGGAATGATCTCGCAAACCGTGATGATACCTGAAGAAGGTATCGGTTTTGTGATACTTACCAATGCGCTCTCCAATATGTATTACCCCTTGATGTATAAAACGCTTGATGTGCTGCTTGGTGCCTCCGATGAGCGCGACTGGAGCGCAGAATTGCTCAAGCTACGCAATGAAAACGAACAAAAAGGCCGTGAGGAACGCAAACGCATCGAAGCCGAAAGGGTGAAAAACACCAAACCCTCACTGGCATTGGCCGAATATGAGGGTTTCTACGGAAGCAAGGTTTACGATAGTATTCAGGTTTATCGCAAAGACGGACAGTTGTGGCTTCAGATGAAAAGAACCCCCGACTTCATTGCCAAACTCACGCATTGGCATTACGATACCTTCGAAATGGAATTTATCACGCAACCTTCACTGCCAAAGGGTTTTGCAACCTTCGAGCTCGACCGCAACGGAAAACCGGCACGTATGAAACTGTTCCTTGATAATCCGGACTTCGATTTTACCGAACTGGCGCCGGAGAGGTTGACCAAATGAACCTTTTGACTATCGTTTTGTTTGATATAAAGATCATCATAAAATGAAAAAGGCAATCCTACTTTCAATGCTATTATTAGGCATCATA
>DAIOUP010000543.1:0-1740 GCA_036759465.1 Bacteroidales bacterium | reverse complement strand
GCGCAAAGCCTGCCCGAAGCCTGTTTCAAGCCTGCTCATCTGGGCCACATGCCTAAGTTCGTGCAACACCAGCTGACGCATCCATTCCTGAGAGTAGCCATCCTGTGGCGGCACATGAAAAAAATCCATTCTTCGGGGTGCCCAGGCAACAAGCGCATTGGAGATGGAATTCTGGTTATGCAGCACAACATCGGTTCGCAAGGTCCTGGCACCCAGCCCGGCATTCACTGCCGGATAGGCTGCTTCGAGCAAACGGGCAGCATGCTGTGCACGTTCGTTGTATGCCTCCGGGAAAATGAGCCTGAAGTGCATGGTGCTCAGCTGCTTCCAGCGCGTGCGGGCAGCATCCTGACCAGTAAGGTAATATTGGGCATCAGCCGACTGACTGAATACATGCAGTGTGAGCAACAACCAAAAAAACCTCGTTGTCATGGCTGTGCTTTCATTCGAGTGCGAAAGCACCTGTGCGCTCTAATTGCTTCCAGTAAGCTGGATAAGATTTTTCAACACAAGAAGGGTCATCAATATGAACTGCACCAAATTTCAGGGCCAGTGGGGCAAAAGCCATTGCTAAGCGGTGATCGGCGTACACATTAAGCTGGGGTGCCTGGCCATCCGCAGTTTGAAGCTGGTCGGGATGAAGCTGCCAGGTGCTTTCGTTTACCTTGACAAATTCGACACCTAATTTCGCCAGTTCGCGGGCCAGCGAGGCCGTTCGGTTCGACTCCTTGTATTGTAAGTTATCAAGGCCGGTAAAGGTGGCTTTAAGTCCAAGTCCGGCACAGCTTACCAGTAGTGACGGAAGCATATCGGGATGGTCGTGCAAATCGAAAAACTGCTTTTCTTCCACCTCTCCCGAAGGCTTTATGAGTAACCCATCTTCAACTTTTTCTGTTTTAACGCCCAGGCCGGCAAACATAACCACTGCGCGGCTATCGCCCTGCAGACTGTCAGCCGTTAAGCCCTTAAGCAGCACCTCGGCGTTCTGACTCAAGGCCACCAATTCGTACCAGAAAGCTGCCGAGCTCCAATCGGGCTCGATAGTGAGGGTGCCAGGCTTGTAAGGCACGGGCAAGACCGAAATTTTACGACCGGCAACCATCACCTTCGCCCCCAACTGCTCCATGATACGTATGGTCATTTCGAGGTATGGCACCGAGTTGAGGCTCTCGGTCAGGTCGAGATCCAAGCCTTTTTGCCAAACAGGGCCGGCCATGAGTAACGATGAGGCAAACTGGCTGCTTTGCTGCATACTCACAGAGGTTTTACCGCCTTTTAACTTCTGGCCAACAATCCTTACTGGCGGATAACCTTCTTCTTCAACATAATAGATTTCGGCACCGAGCATTCTGAGGCTTTCGACAAGTCCGGCGATGGGCCTCGATTTCATCCTTACCGTGCCGGTGAGCATCCAATTGCCGGGGGTGGTGGCAAGGTAGGTGAGCAAAAAGCGGAACACTGTTCCTGCATTGCCGCAATCGACCACTAAAGGCATGGAGGTGTTGAGGCATTCGCGTATGTATTCCAGGTTTTTTATAAGCAGCCTGGTGTCGTCGGCTTCAGACAGTTTATTGATTTTGAAAGGGATACCCGAATATGCAGCGATCATCAATGCCCGATTGCTCAGGCTTTTGCTTCCCGGCAGTTCGGCCTCAAAGTTGAAATTGGGTTTGAGTGAAACGATTTTCATGGAAGGGCGTGTTTAGACAGTAAGAGTATTTGAAGCAAACATAAATTCAA
>DAIOUP010000542.1:0-1748 GCA_036759465.1 Bacteroidales bacterium | reverse complement strand
GCCTTGTGGTGATCGAACACAATCCAGAGGTGATAAAAAGCGCCGACTGGGTAATCGACCTCGGTCCGGAAGGCGGCGATGCCGGCGGCAACATTGTTTTCGAAGGCACACCCGAGCAATTGGCCAAATGCAGCGATTCGTACACTGCTGCTTCCCTCGCCGGAAAGGTAACTGAATAATTGCAACCCGTACACCCCAAAAAACCTTCAACTTAGAAATTTGAATCCTGGATTATCAATCTTCGAATCCTTAGTTAACAATTATTATCATTTTAAGCCCTTTCCGGGAGCCCAACAACTAAGCCTTTCCGGCTATTTTTGCAGTTCGTTGTCAATCATTAATTTATCAAATCACAGATGAAAAAACTTCTATCTATTCTAACCATTTCAACCTTAATTGTTTCAGGCTGCGGCCATCGCCATGACCATAAACAGGAACAGGGCAACCGTCAGATGCCGCTGAAAACCGTCATCCATTATGAACAAGAGGAGCATTTGATCAATATTCGTCAACTTACTTTTGGCGGCGATAATGCCGAGGCATATTTCAGTTTCGACGATCAGATGATTGTTTTCCAGTCGAATAACCCCGCCTGGGGACTGGAATGCGACCAGATCTTTTACGTTCGCCTCGACGAAGCGAATATGAAAGAGCAACGCCCTCAAATGATCAGTACTGGATTGGGACGCACAACCTGCTCCTATTTTATGCCGGGCGACACCACCATTCTTTTTGCATCGACACATCTGGGTGGCGAAAGCTGTCCGCATGTTCCGCCACGACGTGAAGACGGCAAATATGTCTGGCCAATTTATGACGATTACGACATCTTCGTGTCCGATCTTAAAGGAAACATTATCAAGCGATTAACCCAGGAAAAAGGCTATGATGCCGAGGCCACCGTTTCGCCCAAGGGAGACAAGATTGTATTTACCAGCGACCGAAGCGGCGACCTTGAGCTGTATGTGATGGACATTGACGGAAGCAATGTGAAGCAGATTACCAACGAATTGGGTTACGACGGCGGTGCATTCTTTTCGCCCGACGGCTCGAAGATCGTTTTCAGGGCCTCACGTCCGAAAACACCCGAACAGATTGAGGAATACAAGCAATTGCTGAGCGAAGGACTGGTGAAGCCTACCGAGATGGAAATTTTTGTTTGCGATGTCGACGGCTCAAACCTCCGTCAGGTAACTAAGCTCGGCAAAGCCAACTGGGCGCCCTACTTCCACCCTTCGGGCGATAAGATCCTTTTCAGCTCGAACCATCACTCACAACGTGGCTGGCAGTTCAACATTTTCATGATTAACCTCGATGGTACAGGACTAAAGCAGATTACTTTCGACGACACCTTCGACTCGTTTCCCATGTTTACCTTCGACGGCAAAAAGCTGATCTTTTCGAGCAACCGCAACAACAACGGCACACGCGACACCAATCTGTTCATTGCCGACTGGGTTGAATAGTTATGTTGAATAATTTTAAAAGCCGGGCTGCAAAGTCCGGCTTTTATGTTAAAAGTCAGAAGATTATGAGCCAATCGGAAACGAATCCCAAACATCAGCAGGTGTTTGATGCGCTGAAGTCGCTCGACATTTCTTTTGAGGTGCATTATCATCCGCCAACACCTACCATCGAAGATGTGCTTCAATTTTGGGACCTGAACGAGACCATGCACTGCAAAAACCTGTTCTTCAGGAATCATAAAGGCAACAGGCATTATATGGTGGTTTTCCATTGTCTTAAAA
>DAIOUP010000541.1:0-1758 GCA_036759465.1 Bacteroidales bacterium | reverse complement strand
CTTCCTAACGATATTTCGTGCGAGAACCTGCGCGGTCAGGAGTTTAATGCCTGGGCCAGCGATGGCGGCAATCCACCTTCGCACCTTCCTACCATTGCCTTTACCCGCATGCTTGCCGGCCCTATCGACTACACCCCTGGTATTTTCAACATCAAATTCAACGAATACAAACCCATCAATCAGGTGAACACCACCTTAGCCCAACAACTGGCGCTTTATGTGGTGATATATAGCCCAATACAAATGGCGGCCGACCTGCCCGAACATTACCAGGACCAAGCGGCTTTCCAGTTTATCCGCGATGTGGGCGTTGATTGGGAGCAATCGATGGTGCTCAAAGGCGAGGTAGGCGAATATGTAACCATTGCGCGGCAGGAAAGAGGCAGCGGAAACTGGTTTTTGGGCAGCATCACCAACGAAGAGGCGCGCCAGCTGAGCATCAACACCTCATTCCTGGAGCCAGGCATAAAATGGCAGGCCATCATTTATGCCGATGGTCCAAACGCTCACTGGAACGATAACCCAACCTCAATTGTAATAGACACCCTTGAGGTTGACAACAATTCAACAATTACACTCGATCTGAAACCCGGTGGCGGTGCAGCCATAAGCTTTAAGCCGATCTAAGGCTTTTCAATCTTGCTTTAGTCAAGAATATAGGTCTCTTTTCGCTCGCGGCAGGCAGCAAAAACGCCCAAACCGCCTACAACATTAGTGTAAACGGGTGTAGGCTCGCCAAAAGGGTTGTCGCCGGCAAAAAAGCGTACGCTCTGGTGATAGCGGAAAAAGTGTTCGTCGGTGAGTGCACTGTAAAGAATCAAGGTATCGCGCGGAGGCCAAAGGTCGAAACGGAAGGTACGAAACAGGAAAAACGCACCGTCCTTGTTGGCATCGGTAATGTATTGCTCACCCGATTCGAAGCCTATCATATCATATCCGCCGGAAGGTCCGCCAGGAATGACAGGGCGGAATCGACGGGCTAAGTCAATGTAGTAAAAGTGGCCGGCACCTGGAATATCGCCCAGACGCATGCTCACTGCCCGCCCCTCGAACCAGCCGTCGCTGGCATATTTATCCACCCTTGTTACCTCAAGTGCATTGGGCAAGGTGGCAGGAACGGTGCACTCAGCCCACACCTGAAATCCTCCAGGAGCGCTCACCTCCAAACGATAAGTACCGCCAGCAATGATGGGAAAATCTGCAACTGCAATACGATAAGCCAGTTTTCGAAACTGATAAGGCAGTGTCACTTCGGTAGTGCTGCTTTTGAGTTTTACCGTTGCATTTTCAACCGGCTGATAGGTTGCATACATGCCAGGCCGGGGAGTATTGAGCGGGATGCTTTTGTTTACCCTAACCTCTATGGTGTCCATTTCGGGCGAAATGATGCTGAACAACACAAGCTTGGGATCGACCTGCGGGCCTTCAACATCCGAAATAAGGTTGCGGCAACCGCTTAATAACAGTATCAGTATGTAAAGGAAAAATATATTGGTTTTCATGGCTTCAGAATTTAATGTTATACGATACTGAAGGAATAATAGGGAAGATGGAAACCTGTTTCAGCTTGTTGTAGCTGTTGCCGTCGGACATATATTCAGTGGTAATGTAGTAAAAATAGGGGTTGCGGCGACTGTAGGCGTTATAAAGGCCAACCTCCCAGGTGCGGGAATACCGCGCTTTTTGTGCTGTAAACCTTGCTGCAACGTCCAATCTGTGATAGGCCTTCATCCTGTAAGCATTGAGCTCGCCATAATC
>DAIOUP010000540.1:0-1769 GCA_036759465.1 Bacteroidales bacterium | reverse complement strand
CATAAACATATTTGCCTTACTTTTGCCACCAATTGCTAACCGCACATTGCGGAAGGCAGTGTGGAAAGATTTGATTGATTGCAACCACGTAAAAAAATGCTAAAACAATAGTTTGGCCTTTCAATCACACCTTCCCGCATTTATTTGATTGTCTAACAGTTAAACAAAATTGTTATGGGCTTTTTTTTCACCTCTGAGTCGGTATCGGAAGGCCATCCGGATAAAGTTGCCGACCAGATTTCTGACGCCATACTCGACGAAATGCTTCGCTTTGATCCCGAATCTAAAGTGGCTGTCGAAACCATGGTCACTACAGGTTTGGTGGTTGTTGCCGGAGAGGTAAAAACTACGGGCTATGTCGACCTGCACCATGTTATCCGAAACACCATCAACGAAATAGGTTATACCAAGGCCACCTACCGGTTCGATGGCAATTCGTGCGGCGTTATTTCGGCCATTCACGGGCAGTCGCCGGATATTAATCAGGGCGTTGAACGGCAGAAAGCCGAAGATCAGGGTGCGGGCGATCAGGGGATGATGTTTGGTTATGCCTGCCGCGAAATGGACAATTTTATGCCCCTGAGCACCGAACTTGCTCACCTTCTGCTGCAGGAACTGGCCTCCATTCGCAAAGAAGGAAAACAAATGACCTATTTGGGGCCTGACGCCAAATCGCAGGTTACCATCGAATACGAAAACGGCTGGAAACCTGTTCGTATCGAAACCATCGTTGTTTCAACACAGCATGACCAGTTCATGAATGATGACGAAGCAATGCTTCGAGTTATCTATGAAGATGTAAAGAATATTTTACTCCCCAGAGCCAAGGCTAAACTTCCTGAAAAATATCGTCAACTGATGGAAAGCGAACACCTTAAGCTTTTCGTTAACCCGACGGGCAAGTTTGTGATCGGCGGACCTCACGGCGATTCAGGCCTCACCGGCCGCAAAATCATCGTGGACACCTATGGCGGACGCGGCGCACATGGCGGAGGCGCTTTTTCGGGGAAAGACTCTTCCAAGGTCGACCGCTCGGCAGCCTACGCTGCAAGGCACATCGCCAAAAACATCGTCGCAGCGGGTCTGGCCGACGAAGTGCTGGTGCAGGTGGCCTATGCCATTGGGGTGGCCGATCCAGTGGGCTTTTATGTGAACACCTTTGGCACTGCCAAAGTCAAGAATGCCAGCGGAAACCTGATGAGCGACGCTGAAATTGCAGAAAAAATCCAGCAGATTGAAAAATTCAACCTGCGTCCTTACCATATTGTACATCGCTTCGGGCTGAAGCAACCCATTTTTAAGAAAACGGCAGCATACGGGCATTTCGGCCGGGATCCGTTTGTGGATGAAGTGGAAGTTTATTACGAAAACGGAGCTGATCGTGTCGAAACAAACGGAAATGATAAAAAACGCTTTTTCAAAAAAGTGCAGTTTTTTGGCTGGGAGAAGACCGATGCCGTCGATGACATCAAGGCCGCGTTTGGGCTTTAGTTGTTAGCCGGCAACCTGAAATAAATGCGGTATTCAGCAAAACTGTTTACCGCATTTTTATATACTTTCGGACTGAAAATCAACACCATGTATCACGATGAAATCAGGCATTACTGCCTTTCGAAGCCCCACGTAACTGAAAGCCTGCCATTTGACGACCAAACCCTTGTTTTTAAAGCAGGCGATAAAATCTTTGCAGTGCTTAGTCTCGACGAACCCACTCTGGCGGTGAAGGCCAGTCCGGATGAAGTGTTGTTCCGATTGGAGCATTACCCCGA
>DAIOUP010000539.1:0-1773 GCA_036759465.1 Bacteroidales bacterium | reverse complement strand
GGGTCTTGTTGGTTCGGATAGCATTTTTGGTATCTCTACCTTGCTCAATGGTCAGTTTTCACTAACCGGCGAGGAAGACTTCATCGGGCTTCTTTCGTTTACTGACACCCATATTGCCAACTCGAAGGGAACGCTGGATATCCGGAACATTCAACTTAGCGCGCTCGAAGACCCTTTCCTTGAGCGCAAGTTTCTGCTTCAATCCGATCTTATTCAGCTCGAAGCTGGCGGTAAGTTCGTATTCAGTCAGTTAGCTTCATCGTTTACCAATTTCCTTTATCATTATTTCCGTCACGAAGCGCTGAAATCGGAAACTGCGGGCCTTGCCGATCAGGATTTCTATTTCAACCTTCGCATAAAAGACCTGTCGGGCGTCAGCCGGCTATTCATGCCCCAGTTTACCCTATCGCGAAATGCCAGCCTTACGGGAGTATATATGAGTGCCACCAACACCTGGCAATCAACATTTTTTGCCGATACAATCGCACTGGGTGGTGTCACACTGCAAAAACCCCATGCCTTGATTAATGGTTCGGCGGAAAAACTGAATCTCAATCTGCGATCTCAGGAAATTGAGTTGTATCGTTCTTCCGATCCCGAAACCCCATCACTTGGTCTGGAGGATGCAAAACTGCGTATCGATGCAGCCAACGACAGTCTTCGCATCAATTTCAATTGGTTGAATGCCGGACGATTGGTAAACAGGGGTGCACTCGAGGCCCTGCTTACCGCACCTGATCCCGAAACCGCCCGATTCAAGGTGTTGTCGTCCGACATCGTCGTGAATGATACCCTATTGTGGTTCGACAGGGAAGGAAGCATAGTGCTTGGAAGTGGGAAGTCTTACATTGAAGAATTTGGTATACACTTGGGTACCAGTAATTTGTTTGTAAATGGGATCTTGCCCAGAGGCGAAATGGATACCCTTTCGCTCTCCTTCGACCAGTGGGAACTTTCCAATCTCAACTTCCTCATTGCACCTTACGGAATAAGTGGAGGAGGTAGGGTAAACGGCGATCTGACACTGGCCAACCTCGATAATAACCCTGCTTTTTTCTCTAATCTTTCCATCCAAAAGCTCCGGCTTAACAGCGAGAACCTCGGTGATGCGCGCCTGATGAGCACCTGGTCGGGTGCTGAGAACAACATCTATGTGAACGCGCAAATTATCCACCGCGGCAATGTCGGAACGGGTCGCATTTTTCACCTGAGAGGGTTCTATTACCCTGCAAAAGACAATGACAACATCAGCTTCAATCTGCAGCTCGAAAATTTCCGGCTCAAGGTTCTTAACTCATTTTTGGAGGGATACGTTAGCGAAATAGAGGGCTTTGCGAGTGGTGACATCGATATCGGCGGCTCACTCAGCAAGCCGGAACTCAAAGGAAAGCTAGGACTTTACCGCACCTCTTTCCTGATCGATTACCTCAACGTCCGATACTCGCTTCAGCATGAATTCCCGATCGAACCCGGACGCATCGTTGTCCGTGACCTGATGCTGATCGATACGGCCAACAACAGGGCAATTGCCAATGGTGTTATTACCCACAACCACCTGAACGATTTCTTTGTCGATCTTCGGCTGCGCCCCGAAAACCTTATCGCACTTAACACCGGCCCTGCACAAAATGAATTGTTTTACGGCACTGCTGTGGTATCGGGCGAAGTACTCATCCGTGGTCCTTTTGATAATATTGATATTTCAATCAGGGCGATTTCGCAGCGCGGAACGAGCATGGTTATTCCTATCGATCTGAGCACCAGTGTAGGTAC
>DAIOUP010000538.1:0-1774 GCA_036759465.1 Bacteroidales bacterium | reverse complement strand
CAATTGAAACAAGTAAGAAACCCAAGCTTACATTAACACCTGTTTTTCAGTGACTTAACAAAGTAACAGCTAACAGCAAACTCTGGGAGCGAAAAAACAGCTGATTTCATTAAAAATGCTTATCTTATTTTTGCTCAGCTTTTTAACCGGTTACCAGCCACAATCACACATAACAACGGACAAGCCGAACACCGTAGTACAAAGTAGGCAGTAAATGGATAAAACAATGACAAAATTTAAAACGCTTGGTTTGTTTTTTGCCCTTGCATTCCTGGCTGTTGCCTGCGCTCCGGCCGCCAAGAATGATGCCCCGCAGGCCATTGCTCAAACCATCACTTTCGAAGAGGTTAACGCTGCGCAGCAAGCCTGGTGCGACGCTCTTGTAAAAATTGGTGAGCTCAGCGAGAATGGCGACGACTACACCGCTTTTGCCACGCAGGTGCTCTCCGACGCCTATGATTACGACAGCGGAAAAGTGTTTTTCAAGCCCACGTTGGCTTATGGTGCAAACACCTTCCGTGTTACCAAAAAGAGTGCATTAGCTTATTTTGTTGGCAATGATCCCGATTTCCCCGAAGACAAAGGATTTGCCCGCACACCCTGGGTTAGTGCACGTTACGACAATATCGGTGAAGGCAACGAAGGCATTCAGATTCACGGCAACATCGCCATCACCATGGGCAATGTTTATGTGACCGATAAAAATGGTAATGAGGCCATGGTTGATAAAACATGGGTTTTCAAAAAAGGCGACGATGGAAAGTTGCGCATCATCGTGCATCACTCTTCACTCCCCTATAAACCCTGAGTTTTTCAGACCTGCAAAAAAACGAAAAGAGGCTGCCTCAAAAGATGCAGCCTTTTTTTGTTTTTCAAGAGAGGATCGTTAGTACCAGTTAGCACATTTTAGTTTAATTCGTATGTTTGGTTCTGTTTTGAGGGACAGGTGAAAATTAAATTGTAACAATTTGGAAAAAATCAGAATCGAACTCAAATGGGGCATCTATTTTGTCCTCATGATGATTGGCTGGATGCTGCTGGAACGGCTTAGCGGCCTGCATGGAAAACACCTCGAAAAGCAGGAAATTTTCTCAAATTTCATCGCAATTCCGGCCATAACGATTTATGTGCTGGCCCTGCTTGATTTGCGGCGCAGGAAATATGGTGGCAGCATGACCTATGGTCAGGGCTTCGTTGGTGGTCTGATTATTACCGCTGTTGTAACAGTGTTTTCGCCTTTGGTTCAATATCTTACAAGCGAAGTCATCAGTCCGGATTACTTCGAAAACATGATTCAGCTTACGGTGAGCAAGGGCAAAATGAGCCAACAGGAAGCGGAAGCCTATTTTAATCTGCCTTCCTACATCCGCCAGGTGCTTGTCGGGACACCGGTAATGGGGATTGTCACAACTGCGATTGTGGCCATTTTCACCCGAAAACGATTATTGTAATAAAGTACAATTGTCTAATAAGCTCTCTCGTTGCGCCCTTCAATGTAATTGATAAATGAGCGGCATACCACCTTATTTCCGCCTGGAGTGGGATAGTCGCCGGTAAAATACCAATCACCGATATGCTGTGGCATGGCTCGGTGCAGGTTTTCGATTGACTGAAAAACCACCGAAACCTTTGCCTTTACTTTGGGTGAAGTAACTAATTGTGCAATTTTTGCACTGATTTGCCTTGCGGTAAACGGCTTGTAAATCAATTTGACATGGTTCTGCATTTCCTCCTTTGGCAGAAGCTCCGCCATGGCCTTTGCGAGCATCGACTT
>DAIOUP010000537.1:0-1776 GCA_036759465.1 Bacteroidales bacterium | reverse complement strand
GCCCGCTACCTCCTGAGCCTTTTGCATAAGGAAGAAGCCGCCGAGGTGTTGATGGAACTTGAGGAAGATGTTCGTGAAGACCTTATCAGCTCGCTCTCAAGCACCGAACTTGCGCGCGACGTTATCGACAACCTCGATTCGGACGATGCCGCCGACCTTATCAATGAGCTCCCGGGTAATATTCGTCAGGACGTTCTCTCCAAGATTTCCGACCGCAGCCAGGCGCAAAATATAGCCGACCTGCTTTTTTATCCCGAAAATACTGCAGGAAGCCTCATGGCCAAGGAACTTGTAAAAGTTAACATTGGCTGGCAAGTGGTTACCTGCATCCGCGAAATGCGTGCTCAAGCCGCTCAGGTTGACAAGGTCTATCAGGTTTATGTTGTGAATGATGAAAATGTCCTGCTCGGCCTATTATCGCTTGAGCGCCTGCTCATTGCCTCAGCCCGCGACCATATTTCTGAGCTTTACGAACCCGATGTTATTTCGGTAAAAGCATACCAGAAAGCCGAAGAGGTGGCCTCTATTATGAAAAAATACGACCTGATTGCACTGCCGGTCATCGATGAGATGGGACGTTTAATAGGTAGAATTACGATCGACGACGTCTTGGATTTCGTTCAGGATGAGGCAGAAAAGGATTATCAGCTTATGTCGGGTATCAGCCACGACATTGAAACATCCGACGAAGTTTGGAAACTCACGCAAGGTCGGCTTTTCTGGCTTATTGTTGCACTTTTTGGCGGCATTCTCGGTTCACGCGTAATCTCGAATTATGAAGATCAGATCAGCATTTACCCCGAAATGGCCTTTTTCATGCCACTGATTGCTGCCATGGCCGGAAACGTTGGCGTACAGTCATCAGCGCTAATCGTTCAGGCGCTTGCCAACAATAGTTTTACAGGCAGCCTCATGAACAAGCTTGGCAAAGAGTTGCTCGTGGGCCTGATTAATGGCTTGGCCTGCTCGGCTTTATTATTGGGATACAGCTACTTTTATGCGCCGTCTTTTGCCCTGAGCATGACAGTTAGCGTTGCCTTGTTGACCGTTATTTTGTTTGCCTCGATGTTTGGTACATTTGTACCGCTGGCGCTCAATAGGTTCAAAATCGATCCCGCTCTTGCAACGGGACCTTTTATAACCACTTCGAACGATATTGTAGGCTTGTTTATCTATTTCAGCATCGGAAGACTGATGTACGGTATGTTTGGTTGATTTCAGCGGCCTGTGCTGATATCGCTGAAAACTTTTTTGAATTTTTCGAGTTTCGGGACGATTACGAATTGGCAATATCCCTGTGCGGGATTTCTATTGAAATAGTTTTGGTGATAGTCTTCAGCCTTGTAAAATGCTTTGAGCGGACTCAGCTCCGTAACGATAGGCTTGTCCCAGATTTTCTCCTCGCTTAGTCGGTTGATAATATTTTGAGCAATCTGGCGCTGTTTTTCATTGTGATAGAAAATAACCGAACGGTATTGCGTACCCACATCAGCCCCTTGTCGGTTGAGCGTTGTCGGGTCGTGGGTTTTAAAGAAAACCTCGAGTATTTTCTCCAGGCCAATAACCTTCGGATCGAAAGTGACCTCTACTACCTCGGCATGACCCGTTAGTCCGGAAGTAACTTCCCTGTAGGTTGGATTGGAAATTTTTCCGCCCGAATAACCGCTAATAACTTTCTCAACGCCCTTAACGCGTTGAAATACAGCTTCTAAGCACCAGAAGCATCCTCCGCCAAGCGTGATTGTCTCCGTATTTTTAGCCTTTAGTGCTTCGTTT
>DAIOUP010000536.1:0-1778 GCA_036759465.1 Bacteroidales bacterium | reverse complement strand
GGTTGTTGGTAGTGTTGTTGTTTGCGAACCGAATACCGGTGCTTTTAGCAGCGATTATGGTATTATGCATGATGTGATACACGGCTGCCGCGCCATCTGGCGAATTGCCAACGTAAATACCATGTCGGGGATAGCTTGGATCGTTCGGAAAATATGATTTACCCGCTCTGACAATCAGATTGTTGTAGATTTTTTGTGTTCCAAAACCAAAAGCATCTATGCCATCGCCTTTACCATCGAAGATCTGGTTGTTGTAGCAATCGCATTTTGACCCCCCGCCAATAAGAATTCCCGACATCTGAAACTGTGTCTCCCTGTACGAATCGTTGCGAACGATGTTGTTGTAAATTTTACAATCAACAGGGGATGAAGCTACCTGTATTCCATCCCAGCCTGTTCGATCAATGATATTGTTATAAATCTGTACACCATGAATAAAGTGCGGAAGTACAGTGGTGTCGCATGCCGGCAGGTATTGCCCGGTAAATTTAGAACTACCGATGTAAAGGCCTTCATCCTCAATATCATGAAGATAGCAGTTGCGGATGACGAGGTTGAACATGGTAAACTTGTCGCGTGTCGCCACAAAACTGCAATCGGGGTCGGTTTTGGCATAGATTCCAGCCAAAGCGGTGTTTGAAATTTCTATGTAAGCCAATTCCACATTGGTGCTCAGATCATCCACCGATATACCTCCTCCGTTGCCAACCCTGACAATACGTATGCCGTAAGGCTGAGCACTTGAAGTTGAGCCTATTAGCTTTACATGCCTGCAGTTGGAAAGCTTAATGCCATAAAAGTGACTGGTGTTGATGATTGCCGTTCCGCCTCTGTTTACGATTACTACAGGGAGGGATTGGGTGCCTGCAATGTTTCTCAACAGCAGATAGTCCCTTTGTCCGCCCGTAATACAAATAGTGTCACCTGGAGCAACATTGCTGCCGTCGAAAACATTAGTAGCAAGACTGATAGTGTGGTTACATGCTCTTTGCGCAGCGAGCTGACTGCCATAACCGAGCATGCTGATTACCAGCAGTCCCACTGCCACAGCCCTGAACATCATAAAGTTCCACGTTTGGCTCTTTCCCAGTTAACACTCTGTGATCCTTTGTAATACCGCCTCATCCCCATCAGCACTGCGTAGTTCATCATGAGGAAATAATATGGCACGAACAATACCTTTATTTTGATGGCTTTATTTTCAAGATACCAGCCAAACAATGCCATGACGTAAAACGCGATTTGCAAATAGAAGAGCCATACATACAGATTGCTGAAATTGGTCATTCCTGCGGCGATCCACAAAATAGTGTTTAGTATTAGGATGATTGGCAGGGAAAGTGGAGCTAATGTCCAGCGAAGCACCCTGTGCGAGATATACTGGAAACTTAACATGCCGAATTTGAATATGTTAAGCAGCGGACTAAGTCTTATTATGGATTGGATACCACCTGCAGCAATACGAACCTTGCGTTTAAGTTCTTCTTTTACGCTCGCAGATGAAGTTTCAATGGCATAGGCTTCAGGGTCGTATTGAATGGTGAAACCTTTCATGGCTACCCTGAGTGAGATAATAAAATCGTCGAGGAGCGTGTCTTTCTCTACCTCCTGAAACAAATTGGTTCGAATAGCAAAGAGTTCGCCGGCGGCACCAACAACCGAATACAATTCTGCATCCCATTTTTTAAGCTTTGATTCGTACTTCCAGTAAATGCCTTCAGTGCCTGCCGCTGTATCCTTTTCCTTGTCAAAAATTCTTTTTTCGCCCGACACACAAC
>DAIOUP010000535.1:0-1787 GCA_036759465.1 Bacteroidales bacterium | reverse complement strand
AATAAAGAATGCGCTCGGTAGTAGTAGTCTTGCCCGCGTCAATATGGGCCATAATGCCGATATTGCGGGTGAGACGGAGTTTATCTATCGTGTTTTTATCGAGTGACATCGCAGTGTGGTGGTTCGCTTGATGAGCTTAATTAGAAACGGAAATGCGAGAATGCCTTGTTGGCTTCTGCCATCCTGTGCGTATCTTCCTTTTTCTTAAATGCGGCACCTTCTTCCTTATAGGCAGCAAGAATCTCGCCGGCCAGCTTCTGTCCCATCGATTTCTCGTGACGCTTACGCGAGTATCCGATGAGGTTCTTCATGCCAATCGACATCTTGCGGCCAGGACGGATTTCGGAAGGGATTTGAAAAGTAGCACCACCGATACGACGACTACGCACTTCAACTGAAGGCGTAACGTTGGCCAGGGCTTTCTTCCAAACTTCTACCGGATCTTCGTTGGTCTTCTTGTTTACGATTTCAAGGGCCTCGTAAAACACCTTGAAGGCAACATTCTTCTTGCCCCTGTTCATGAGGTTATTGACAAATTTTGTCACCAACACATCATTGTACTTGGGATCGGGGAGAATAATTCTCTTTTTTGGTTTAGCTTTTCTCATTGCTTGTATGTGGTTGAGCTAAATGGACTTACTTTTTCTTTGCCGGAGCTTTTGCAGCTGCTTTCGGATCGACTTTACCAGCTTTAGGCCTTTTAGTGCCATATTTCGACCTTCTCTGACGACGACCATCCACACCCGAGGTATCGAGCGCACCGCGAATGATATGGTATCTTACACCGGGCAGGTCCTTTACACGGCCACCGCGAATCATTACGATGGAGTGCTCCTGAAGGTTGTGTCCTTCGCCGGGAATGTAAGCGTTCACTTCTTTTTGGTTTGTCAGACGAACCCTGGCAACCTTACGCATGGCCGAGTTAGGTTTTTTGGGCGTAGTGGTGTAGACACGAACGCAAACGCCACGGCGTTGCGGGCATGAATCAAGCGCAGGTGATTTGCTTTTTTCTACCAGTTTCTGGCGTCCTTTGCGCACCAATTGCTGAATTGTAGGCATTGTGTAACGATTAATTTTAAGTTTCTTCCTTACCTGATCAGATAATAATATTTCTTACTGTTTATCAGCAGTTTAACACATTTTTTGACGGGAAATAGCTATCAGGAGGTGAAAAGCCTAATGTGGATTTAGGCTGCTAACCCCGCAAAAGCCCTGTAAGAACGAGGTGTTTTGGCTTTTGCGTCAGAACCTATAACGGTTAAGCTTTTCAGGTTCCTTCTAACTATAACGTTTCCAGTTATTTCAAAAATCCCACTTCATTGGGGCTGCAAAATTACATATTTTTTTCTTCTTCCAAATTATTTCAGCACTTTTTTTTCAAAAAGTATTCAATAGCAGGTGCCGGTAACAGAAAAACTCTATCAGATCAAAAATTTGGTGTTGCGAACAAAGTATTTCCAATTTACGGCGCGCATCACATCGTTATATTATATAAGGTGCAAAGAATGCCCGGCTGAAAAAAGTCAAATTCTGTCTTTTGAGGCAGCTGCCGAATGTCCGTTCTGAAATGATGATGCAAAGTTTAAAATGGTGCAATAGCATTCTTTATTTCGTTGATTATCATAGCTTTAAAAATTTTTGTTGTGTTTTGCAACAGGTGTTGAATTTTTAAACACATTTGTTTACATCCTGTCTTTCAGCGCTTTATAAGTTTTTTTTGAAATTTAGTGTTGTGTTTTTCAACATTTTCTTTTGTTGATTTTTAAATTTTTGATGCTATTTAATTG
>DAIOUP010000534.1:0-1788 GCA_036759465.1 Bacteroidales bacterium | reverse complement strand
GCAATAAACAGTGATAATATCTTGTTATCAAGCGTTTTAGTGTTTTTGTATTATTCCGGCAATCATTCCGGCTATTTCTTCGTCGCCTAAAGTGGCATTGTTGAGCACCATATCAAAAATCAGCTCGTTCATACTGCGTCCGCTGAAGTCTTCGAGCAGCCTGCGGCGTTTCTCGTCGGTTTCAATAATCCACTGCTGTGCCTCTTTTCGGCCGATATTTTGCTGGGTCATGATGCTGTTTATTCGCCACTCCAATGGTGCCACAATGCGAACGTGCAGGCCTTTTGGAATACGTGCGGTGATTATGGCGCCAGCCCGCCCTACAATGATCACGTGCCCTCGAAGCGCGGCCGATTCGATGAATTCGGCAAGTTTTTTTCTCACCACACTATCGCTCAGATAGGCGTGATTTTCGATGGAATGGAGAATTTCGCTCAGGTGAGAGCGTTTCTCGCCAGCGATGATGCCTTTGACCTGAGCAGGATTGAGGTGCATTTCGCGCGAGGCGTCTGCCAATATTTCCTTGGTGACCAGCTGCCATTTAATTTTGGCTTGCCTGTTTAGCTGTTGTTGCACCAGGCGAGCAATGTTCATA
Organism: Bacteroidales bacterium; assembly: GCA_036759465.1. Taxonomy (GTDB): domain Bacteria; phylum Bacteroidota; class Bacteroidia; order Bacteroidales; family F082; genus JALNZU01. The sequence goes on along the minus strand of DAIOUP010000534.1, from coordinate 1,193 downwards.
CTGTGGCAGCCCGTTTCGCGCGAGATGGTGATAAACGGCAAATCGCCCTCACCCAGGGCTTCGTCAGCGGCCACAATCTGCATCCGCCTGAGGTATTCGACAAATACGGAATTCATGGCTCAAAATTTTCATAAAGTTACGAACGACCTTGCCTGTATTCGCTTGCCTGCGCAGGATTTTTTTCGTATTTTTACTCGAAAACCGAAATGATATGGTAACCGATTACTTATGTCCCAACTGTAAAGGCCACCTTTTGCTGAGCGATCACCTGATCCTTACTGTCAGGCACGAATCCGATCCGGCCATGCTGTTGCTCATGAATCCCGAAGTGGGTAATTATCAGACAACGCATCATCATTCGCATAAAATTGTGGATGGACAGAAGTTCAGTTTTTTTTGCCCTCTGTGTCATCACGAACTTAGTTCCGATCTTAATGAAAATCTGGTAATGGTGCTTATTAAGGACGACAAAGGCAAAATATTCGAGCTTCATTTTTCACGAATCGCAGGTCAGAAAAGCACCTATAAGATCATGGGTAAGGAGGTACAAACGTTCGGGATCGACGCGCCGCACTACCTCGATTTCATCCACCTGATCGATATGAGCTGAGCGATGACTTTACGCTAATCGGCCTTATTGTCGGCCTTTGCTGACAGAAAATCGGTCAGCAGCCTTACGCATACCCCTGTGCCACCTTTGACGCGGTAACTATCAGCTTTGTCGAGGAATGCCGGTCCGGCAATATCGAGGTGGATAAAAGGATAGTCAGTAAAGTGTTCGAGAAATTTGCCTGCGGTAATCATACCGGCCTCCGGCCCACCGATGTTCTTTAGGTCGGCGATGTCCGATTTGAGCTGTTCACGATATTCGTCCCACATAGGAAATTCAACTAGCCTTTCGTGCACCCTGTTGCCCGATATTTTCAACGACTCAAACTCGCCCGAAGCTTTTACCTGCATAGCCGCTATGCCTTGAGGCCCAATGGCACGTGAGGCAGCACCGGTTAGCGTGGCGATGTTGATCACCAGCGAAGGCTCATATTTTTTGGCATAGCTGAGCGCGTCGGCCAGTATAAGGCGGCCTTCGGCATCGGTATTGAGCACCTCAACCGTTGTTCCGTCGAACATGGTAATCACATCACCCGGCACATAGGCATTGCCGTTCACCCTGTTGTCGGTGGCGGGTGCCAGGG
>DAIOUP010000533.1:0-1795 GCA_036759465.1 Bacteroidales bacterium | reverse complement strand
CGTCAGTTATCCAGGTTCCTGAATATCCGATGCGTCTTGGCGAGGCACAGCCATGCAATACCTGAGCAAATGCTGTGTCGAATCGTATCTCAAAAATTTTGTCGCGCATTACTTTTCGCATTGATTCTGAGATGTAAACTTCTTCTGGTCGCAACATCATTCGTGGATCGGGCGACCACCAAAGTAGCGGCTCGCCGGGCTCGGACCATGGGAAAATGCCTCTGACATAGGCATTTAATAGGCGTTCAGGGCGCAGGTCGCCGCCGATGGCAAGCAAGCCCATACTTGTTGACTTGGATGCGGGCGGAAACCTTAACGAATCGTCCAGCCTGTAAACGGGCATCGGACAGAATTACTTTGTTATAATCAATTGATTGTTAAACAACTGATCACCAGAGTGAACCTTGAGGATATATACGCCGGGTTTGAGTTCTGGCTGAATCATGGTGCCCGGCAGGTAAGCGTCGTCAGTGTGGACAAGTCTTCCGCTCCGGTCGTAAATGCTGAGTTGTGCAATATTATTTTCGGGCAAATGGACGTAGAATCCATTGTTTGAGGGCTGTGGGAAAATGTGCATGCGATTTTTTAAGGTTACTTCCGGCGTTGTCACAGCCTGATCGAACCAGAAAGTAAAATTACCAGCGGGGGCGGCAAGCGGGTATGTAACATTGCCATGCGCAGTAACCGCCTCGAGGTAATAGCTCACGGTATCGCTGGGCAACAAACCCTGAATGATGCCCATATTTTCGGGGCATGCCATATAAACGGGTACTCTTGTATATTCGGTTTGTTGATTTTTCTTGTAATACAACCACATACGCTGTATGGAGGATGTGGAAGAACAACTGTTGAAGATGTAAAAATCAGGGGAATAGGTTTGAGCGCCAGTCACTTTACGATGTGTGATGCGGGCAAATTTTGGTGCAGGCACTTCGCGGGTTATGCAATGGACGGCACCACCCAGCGTGGTTAAGTTGCGCGAATCGACCATCACGATTTTGTATCCTGGCATGGCCTGCTCATAAATCTGTTTGGCCAGATTGTCGTATTCGGGGAGATTGTAGGAAGGGACAATCACTGTATTGTTGATAATGAGCGAGTTGGTGTAAGTTCTCATCTCATCGTTTTGTGTTGTCGCCCAGGTCCCATTGGCTTTGGGTGGCGCTGGAATACGGATGATGGTGTAAGGTTTGCCAAAGGCATTGAGCAGGCCGCGCAATTGAATCACATTTTGCTCAATTACGGGGTAATCCGGCAGATGTTCAGGGTAAGAGGAAACCAAAATAGTCTCGTAATCAAGCACCTTCATCCACATATCAATATGTTTCCAAATGCCTCCACCAGAGTTATTCAGGTTTTCGAGAAACACAAAATCGTCAACCTGAAAGCGGTCAATGAAAATATTGCGGAGCATAGCCGCGGTGTACTGTGGATTTTGGGTAAGAACGCGCTTGGAGGCAAATCCGCGCTTAAGCCCGTCGAACATCAGGTTGCCTCCTTCGATCTGAATTGGGAAGTTTTGCTTTTGCCATCCCCATTGTCTGGCCAATTGCGAGGGAATCGAGTCATCTTTTGGTCTGCCATAGGCGTTATAGCCCATATCGACTATAAACCTTTCGGAACCCTGACCGAAGTCACCGTACAAGACTGCCGGACCAAAGTCCCTGATCCAAAGCGTTTCGGTCCAGCCAGGAACAAAGTATAAGTTTAATGGCAGCACACCTCTGCTGTAAAGGTAGCTGCGAATCTGGGCAGTATCGTAGGGTGCCTGTCCCGGGTAATATATAATCCATAC
>DAIOUP010000532.1:0-1798 GCA_036759465.1 Bacteroidales bacterium | reverse complement strand
CCTCTAACAATTCGGTCGACGACATTCGCAACCTGGTGGACCAGGTGCGCATTCCTCCCCAGGTGGGCAGGTACAAGGTGTACATCATCGACGAAGTGCACATGCTTTCGCAGGCCGCTTTCAATGCTTTCCTCAAAACGCTTGAAGAGCCGCCATCCTATGCCAAATTTATTCTGGCAACCACCGAAAAACACAAAATCATCCCTACTATACTTTCACGCTGTCAGATATACGACTTTAAGCGCATTACGGTAGATGATATGTCGAAGCATCTTGCTTATGTTGCTGAAAAAGAGGGTGTGTCTATTGATGAAGATGCCCGCAACATCATAGCGCTTAAGGCAGATGGTGCCTTGCGCGATGCCCTTTCCATTTTCGATCAGATGGTGAGCTTCTCGGGCCGCAATATCACCTACCACGATGTGATCAGCAACCTCAATGTGCTCGATTTCGAATATTACTTCCGGATGGTCGATTTGTTGCTCCAACGCAACGTTAGCGGAATTTTATTGATGCTCAACGAGGTGGTTTCCAATGGCTTTGATCCACAGCATTTTATGATCGGTCTGGCTTCGCATATGCGCAACCTTCTGGTTGCCAACCAGCCTGAAACTGCCCAACTACTGGAAGTGTCCGAAACCCTTCGTTCGCGTTATCGGCTACAATCTGCACAGTGCTCACCGGCTTTTTTGCTGTCGGCCCTTGAGATCAACAACGAATGCGATATCAATTATGCCCGCAGTTCAAATAAACGCCTTCTGGTTGAGCTTTCCTTGCTCAGGATGGCAGCGGCAAGCGGCAATAATGCCGATACCCGTGCTGCCTCAATGCCCCTTATAAACCAGAACCAGCCGCAGTCAGGCTCGCAGCTTTCTTCGAATCAATCAAAAACCACGGACCCCACTGCGACTGCATCGGTGCAGGCAGCACCCGCAAAGCCCTCAGTGACGGCCTCAAAACCTGCAACACCGCCTACCTCATCCTACACCGCTCCAGAAACCAACAGCACTGCAAACGAACCCCAACCGGCCAGACCGGGAGGAGCGCGTACCATATCAATCACACAACAACTTAGCAAGCCTGTCAAAGAAACAGCCGAAAAACCTGCCGCCAATGCACCTTTTACGCAGGAAGCGCTCGATCGGGCATGGATTGGTTTTTGCGATAGCTACACTGCTCAATCGCCTTCGTATGCCAATGCCATCAGGCGCCTCAAGCCTGTGCTTGAAGAAAACTGGACGATAAAAATTAAAATGGATAACAAATATCCGGTTTCAGATAAGCTGAACTGGAATGCATTACAGGACTTTTTGTTTAATCAGCTTAATAACAATCAGTTACAACTGATTCCCGATTTTGTTGATACCCCTGTTGCACAGGCTCAGCCATTTACTGACAAAGAGAAGTTTCAGAAGCTGCAGGATGATTACCCGCTCCTCAGGCAACTTCGGATTGATCTGGAGCTTGAACCAGAGTCGTAATAGGTCGGCATTGTTGCAAAAAGAGCTCATAAACTGTTGATCATAAAAGCCAAAAAGCTCATGCATTCAGATACATGGCTTGATGATGACCGGTAACTGAACAGAATCCGGCACGGGCTGTTTTACAAACAATCAAACCGAAATTTTTTCAATATTTACTGCATTAACCCAATTTGCCCAATATGAGAAAACTTACACTTACCCTGTTTTCATTGTTGATTGTCGCCGTCGCAGCGGCTCAACCCAACTTAAGCAAGCCTATTCCCGTTGACCCGAATGTGAAGATTGGTACGCTAAAAAATGGCCTGACCTATTAC
>DAIOUP010000531.1:0-1800 GCA_036759465.1 Bacteroidales bacterium | reverse complement strand
GGCGAAGGGATTGCTTGCGGAAGTCGGGCTCAAGTGTTCTGCCGCTTCCAAAAAACTCTCTCTGAGTAGCGACAACGCTGATGACATCCATCTCAGTCATGGAAATCAGATTGTTTCGCTAAAGCCGCCGGTGGCTTTGCCCACTTCATGGTGATAACTTTCTATCATTTCCATCACTGCCGGGTATTTGAGGGCAGAGGGGAAAAAGTGCAGAAACTCCTGAAGCCCGTCCAGATCCTTTGTGAGTGCTCCTTCCAGATAGAATAATGCCTGATTGATGCTGTTGTTCAATAGCAGCATAGCTACCAATCGGTATTGAATGGCCGTATTTTGCGGTTGATGAATCAGTCCGGTCTTGAGCACCTGAACAGCATTGTTCAGTTCGCCGGTTTTGAGGTAAAATACAGCAAAGTCGAGCCAAAGGTCGGGATCGTTAGGGTCGATTTCTTCGATGCGCTGAAACGTGGCTTTGGCTTTTTCGAAAAGGCCATTCCGGATGTACATTTCAGCTTGTATTAGCAGAAAGTCGGTGTTGTTGCTATCGTAACTGATAGCCTTTTCGATGTATTTCAGGGCGTTTTTTATCTCACCTTTTTCGTCTGCAACCACCGAAAGACCGGCCCATGCCTCAGGCAGGGATGGATCGAGCTCAACGGCCTTTCGGTATTGTTTTTCGGCCATTTCAAACTCTCCCAGTTTTTCGTAGCATTCGCCCATATAATAAATTATGAGTGGCTCGGGGGGCTCAATTGTTGCGCTTTCTTCAAAAACATCGAGTGCCTTGTAGTACATTCCAAGAGCCATATAACTTTGCCCAAGGCTTTGATAGGCAGGAATATAGGTGTCGTCGATGGCGATGGCATATTCGAAGGCATCCACTGCTTTTTCGTAAAGCTCTATCTGATGATAGGCCATTGCCAGGTTGAACCAGGCTGCAATGCTGGTGGGATGCTCTTCGAGAAACTGGCTGAAAAAAGCTACGGCTTCGTCCATTTTACCAGCCATTTCGTAGCACATCCCAATCTCGTAAATGATCTGATCTGGCCAGCTGGAAATTTCAAGCGCCTTGCGCAGATAAGTGAGTGCGTGATCGTAGGCACCCATATTTTCATACTCGAATGCTATGGAGGTGTAAACGTCTTCCATCTCATCTTCGTCAACAACAACGAGCGCTTTCTTATATTCTTTCACAGCCTTCTGAAAATCCATCATCATGCTGTAAACCGAGGCTCTGGTCATTAAAAGGTCGGGATTCTGAGGCTCCGTGCGTTCAACTTCTTCAAGAATGCTTAGAGCCCTGAGATAATTGCCTTCGGAGGCCAGATAGCGGGCATTTCTGATTTTCAGGCTATTGCTCCCGGGATGCATATTTATGCCCTTTTCCAATACCAGCGTAGCTTTCTCATTATTAAAGAGCATTAGGTAATAATCAATCAGCGATTCGAACTCATCCGTATCGAAATACTCCTCCGTTCCGCTTTCCATCATACGGTCGAAGCGTTCGGCGAGCTCTTCAGGCCTCAGATCATCTTCCCAGTTAAAGTCGTCATTCATGCTTCCCAAACAACCATTTTTTTCGATTGCAAAAATACGAATATGAGCCGAAAAGTGCGATTTGTTAAGTCCAAAGATATCCATTCGGGGCCACGATGTAATTTTTTACGGGGGTTTTTTTATCAACTATCTGGTTGTTGAAAAAACTTCAGTGTGCTATTGATCAGCATTTTAGGCTGTAATTCTTAATTCAATAATTATTGAAACCAGTGCTTGATAACCAAAATTTAACAAAAGCGAAGTGTT
>DAIOUP010000530.1:0-1804 GCA_036759465.1 Bacteroidales bacterium | reverse complement strand
GCTCAAGGGCGTCTTCGGGATTAACCCCAATGTAACGGGAATAATTGACCAGCGCAAAAAGCACATCGCCAAACTCATCTTCCAGCTTATCTAAAGGGCTACCCTTGTCAACTTCCGTTTTCAGCTCGCCCATCTCTTCAAGCACTTTATCCCACACCTGTTCGCGGCGTTCCCATTCGAAACCAACGCCCCCTGCTTTCTCCTGCATCCGGTAAGCTTTGAGCAGGGCGGGCAACGAATTGGGCACCCCTGCCAGTACCGAGCGGTTGCCATTGGCCAGTTTTATCTTCTCCCAATTGCTTTTCACCTCCTCAGAACCGCTCACTTTTACTTCGCCGTAAATATGCGGATGCCGCTGAATGAGCTTTTCAGAAATGCCGTTGAGCACATCACCTATATCAAAAGCGCCCGATTCCGAAGCTATCCTGGCATAAAACACCAGGTGAAGCATCAAATCGCCCAACTCTTTTTTTATCTCCTGCAGATCGTTGTTGAGGATAGCATCGCTTAGCTCATAAACCTCCTCGATGGTGAGATGGCGCAGGCTTTCGATGGTTTGTTCCCTGTCCCAGGGGCAGCCGGCTCTCAACTCATCCATGATGGTGAGCAATCGGTTGAATGCTTTTAGTTTTTCGTCCATACGACTCGTTAGTAAAGTGGCTGCAAAAGTAATATTACTGTTTCCACCCCTGTAAAAGCATGATAAAATGCCTGCAAAAATGATCACCTTGGCAATAGAGGAGCGGTCGGGCCGTTGGTTTAGCAGTTTTCACCGTTAAAAAAGATACTTTTGCAGCCGCTGAAATTGCGCGAAAACCAAAGCATGACCAAAAAATTGCTAATTATTCTTTTGCTACTGCTTTCACCAGCAGCCATTTTATTCTCACAGCCGCGCCCTCCCCTGCCTATTAATAACTATCAGCTTGAGTATCGGCAACATTACGGCTTCTTTTACCACCATCACCTTGAATTTGAGCGTTTTAATGGTCATTTTCCTTCTTACGAACTGAGCTTCCAGCGTTCAACCTTTGGTCGCCAGAAGTGGGAGTCGCTTTGGGCATATCCCTTAACCGGCATTTCGTTCTACTACTCGCCACTAGGAGGATTCGAGCCCATCGGGCAGGTATATGCGGTTTATCCTTTTATCAGCTTCCCTCTGAACGAAAATGTGCGCAGCCGGCTCAACTTTCGCATGGGTGTTGGGCTTGGCTACCTGACCAACAGATACCACCCTTCCGACAATTACCAGAGTTTTGCCATCGGCTCGCACCTCAATGCAGCTGCGAACTTCTTTTTCGACTACAGGCAGGTCGTGTCTAAAAGGTTAACTTTGGTTGCCGGTGCCGGATTAACACATTTCTCGAACGGCTCGACCAAAACGCCAAACTACGGTCTTAATGCCTTTTCTGCCCTGTTGGGGATAAACGTCTTCCTCAACGAGCCTAATCCCTTTCTTGAGATACGTCAGTGGCCGGTGCTACGACCTTTTGAATATGATAACAAAAAATGGTATGCCCTTGAGGCTGTTCAATCGTTCGGCACGCGCGACATGACCATGGAACGTGGTAAAAGACACTTAGTAAGCAACACTTCCATCAACTGGCTCGTGCCAACAGGCATGAAGGCGAGGTTTGGCGCCGGCCTCGATATAACCTACGACGACTCGGAACGCGGCATGCTCGACCGCAGGGGGGCAATTCTCGGCAAAGATTTGTACAAGAACAGATTGGAAGTTATTAAGGCTGGACTTTCAGGCATTTACGAGATGAGGTTATCGCGCATTTCATTTCAATTTCAACTGGGA
>DAIOUP010000529.1:0-1809 GCA_036759465.1 Bacteroidales bacterium | reverse complement strand
AGGCAGCCATATACCGGCTCCAGCCTGAGTTCAGCCTTGTGCGGAAATGTTTCGTAATCGGGAGAGTGGCAGTCGGTGCAGCGAAAATGACGATGAACACCGCTGTAGAATGCTGAAGGATTGAACACGAAATTCGGGTTCATGGCCTTGCGTTCAATGCGTCCGGTGACGGGATTCTCGTAGGAATATATTTTTTTTCCGTGGCAGTCGAAACAGGTCTGGTTGTCTGCCATTCCGGCCGGCTCGCCGTCCATATCCACCGTCAGCTGTGCTGTGAGCGGGTTGATCTGAAAGAGCAGGAGCACAGTCAGCCAGGCAACATATTTAGTCATAAGTGTTTGGATTGGTTCGGGGTTCGTAATTCACACCAATGAAGGGAGATGGATTAATATCCCCAAATTGGTCAAAAAAACTTCACAAGGGTGGTTTTTGTGACGCACCCTTGTGAAGCATTCAGGCACTGCTATTGTTTAAGGCTACGGATGTAAGCCACAACAGCCCAGCGCTCTTCCTCGTCCGTGATTTTGGTTTCGTAGTTGGGCATTTCGTCGCGGCCGATGATCGACATATAGTACACTTCTCCGTCGGTTACCGAGCCATGCCATTTGGCATCGGAGAAATCACCGGGATGAGTCTTGAGGTTGCGGGCCTTTGGACCATCGCCTTTACCGGTGTTACCATGGCAAGAGCGGCAATGCTTGGCATACACGTCTTTACCTATTTTCAGCAGGTCAGCGTTCACCGTGTGAGGGTTCTTTTTGTTTTTGTATTCTGCCGAAATCTTCCAGGGATCTCCTTTTTGCTGTTCCTGTGGCATGGCAAATGCCAGAAGGCCGAGTGTAAACAATGCTGCCAATGCAATCACTAGTTTTCTCATTTTTATTTAGTTTTAGTAAGGGTTAAACATTTCATTTATTAAAAGCTCCACAATCGCGTGATGGAGAATCCAAACATCATATCGCCCTTCGTAAAGTCGTTCTGGTTGAACATAGCGTTGTGCTGCGGTACCAGCCCGTCGGCTGAAGATACGTATATATGAAACGCGTGGGTGCTGGTTCTTATTTCCCAACCGATGCCCAAATTTGGTTTTGAGGGCTTGGTAAACTCGCGATGTTCGCTGATACTCTTGATTTTCAGGGGTTGATCATACTGAAAAAGTATGCTCGACTGGGGCGAAAATTTAATGCGCCCGTTGAATCCGACCGCAACTTTATCATGATCGATGAGCGAGTCTACTGCGTTGTAGTGCGTAAAGCTGGCATTGGCCTGAACCGAGAGCCAGTCGTTAAAGCGACGGCCTACGATGAGCTGGCTGAAATAGGAAAAACGGTTGCCAAAGTTGTAGTTTTTACCATAAACCTTTTCGTTACGTCCGTCGATGGCCATGGTTGCAAATACGCCAACGGCCACAGGAACAGTATTGCGCCGGGTTTGCTCCAGAATGGTGTACTTGACAGAAAAGTCGCTGTACATGTTCAGCCTGGTGAGGCCGTAGCCAAGTTGCAGGTTTTTATAGGGCACATAATTGAGCCCCATGCGGATGTTGGCGCCGGGTGCATAAATGCCGAACAGGTCGGTCAGTCCGTTGTTCATGTTACCAAACTTGTGCTGGATAATATATTCCAGTGTTTTTGGCGAAGGGATGACGGTGGTTTGGTTATCAATCAGATAGCCGCTTTCGAAAGGAGCCCTAACCGGACGATCCTTGGGCTTGGCTGCCTGTTCTTCCTGGGCGCTAAGGCTTGTGCAGGCGAAAATAACAAATGTGGCGATGAATATCAGTTGTTTCATGGCAGGCAGTATTAATTG
>DAIOUP010000528.1:0-1810 GCA_036759465.1 Bacteroidales bacterium | reverse complement strand
CCTTGGCGCCTTCCATCACCTCGGCGTCCTTGCCGATATAGATTGGGCCGTATGAGGCGTTGAGGATGGCAAACTCAACTTTTGCCCCTTCTTCGATAAATATATTTTCAGGGTTCACACACCTGTTGGTTGGGCTGATGGGTGCCGATTTTCTGCCTTTGGTCAACAGTGCGAAATCGTCGATGATGGCTTTGCCATTTTTGCTGAAAATATCCCAGGCATAGTAAATCTTGGTCACTTCCCCGTTATATTCTATGTTTTCGCCCTCCTCTGAACTTTCCGACGAGCGGAGCGACTCACCACTCAGACAGCTGGCAAGCAAGGTTTCGTCGCCCTTCACGAGCGATTGTCCAACCTTAAGCTTGTGTATGGCATCCACCAGTTCCCTGGTAGGCAGGATCGAACCATTGATCAGCAGGTTTTCCTCAGCCTCCACAAGCGGAAACTTTACGCTCAGGTAGCCTTCGGTGAGCGTGCTGGTTTTGGCTTTCAGCATCAACTCCCATTTTTCCCTGATGGTGAGGATTCCAATCCTGATGTCGGCGACCGGACGGGTGAAAACAAGTGGGAGGAGATGGTTGCGTGTGGAACTGTCGTACAGGATGTAGTTCATGGGGTATCTCGATCTAGCGGTGAAATAACTATGCAAAAGTAGCAAATATTGTGTGTTTTAAGAACGATATGACCTTCATTAAAGCAAAAAAGGCTGACATCGTAATGACAGCCTTTTTCGCGAATAAGTTGCAAAGCTTATTTGATTTTGCCTTCGTAATGCTTCTTGTAACGGTTCTTGAACTTATCAACGCGACCGGCGGTGTCCACAAGCTTCATCTTACCGGTGTAGAAGGGATGCGACATATGTGAAATTTCCAGCTTCACCAGCGGGTATTCCTTGCCATCCTCCCACACGATGGTCTCCTTCGATTTTACGGTGGAGCGGGTGAGGAAGCTGTAATCGTTGGACATATCCTTGAACACAACGAGACGGTAATCTTTAGGATGGATGTCTTTTTTCATGGGAGTCGATACTTTTCTTAATTAGGGCTGCAAAATTATACAATTTCGCTGAAATACAAGTACGAAATCTCATTTTTTTATTAAAGACCCGAGCTGCAGCAAAAACTGCATGGTGTCGAGCTCGTCGGCATAGTCGTCAACCGACGGAAATTGGGCTTTACCGAAAGGGATACTTCCCACAAACCAACCCTCGAGCGAAACTATACATTGCAAACCGCTGCGGTTGACATCAATAAGGGATTGTGCCGCTTCATGGCTGCCGTAATAGCTGTAGTGCACCACGCTCACCGGGCTCGATAGCCTGCTATCGGGCATGAGCAGAACAAAGCCATTGTCGTGATGTTCGATGCGATTGATGATGTTCACCGCCTTGTGGTATTCGTAATTGTTGAAATATTTATGGTGGTCACGAAGGCGGCGGTAGGCTTCGAAGCCAACGAAAAGCGATTCGGGATCAAATCCTTGCGGCAGCAACAGGTGCGAAACACTTCTGCATCCCAGACCAAAATAGCTGAAGATGTCTTCGGCAAGTAGGCTCAAATCGCTGGTTTGCTCCTTTCCGCTGATAATGCCTATGCTGTTGCGGTTGCGCCGGATGATGTGGGGATAACGCCCGAAATAGTAATCAAAATAGCGGGCGCTGTTGTCGCTACCGGTAGCAATTAAGGCTTCGAAATGCTTAATCTGACCTTCCGAAAAAGCGATTAAATCCTTAAAGCCGGGTTCTATACTGATGAGCATTTCCGCAAGTGCAGGCATCAGATGGCGATCGTCGGAGGATAGTTTTCCCAGA
>DAIOUP010000527.1:0-1815 GCA_036759465.1 Bacteroidales bacterium | reverse complement strand
TCATTGAGATGCGCGACCCCTCCACGCAGGAACTGGTTCGCTATCCTTTCTCTGCCGACTACATCGTAGCGCCTCCTTCGCTCACAGTGGCACCGCTAAAGATGAATATCCTTTATGCCGGGCTCAAAAACCCCATCTCACTCTCTTCGCCCGGTATTCCGGCCGAACAGATTGTGCCTTCGATTTCGGTGGGAAAAATCACCAAAAAGGCCGATGGCACCTTTGACGCTGAGGTTCCTGTGACTGCCCGTACGGCCACCATCAGCGCGGTAGCCAATGTGGACGGCCGAAGCCTTCCGCTTGGAAGCTTCGAATTCCGCGTAAAGCAGGTGCCCAGCCCTGTGGCCAAAATCGCCGACATGACCGACGGTCAGATCGATCGTAACCGACTGCTGGCCGCACGCGCCATTATCCCCGAAATGGTTGACTTCGATTTCAGCGATTACCATTTCGAAATCGTTTCTTACGAATTGACCACTTACCGTGGCAATGAGCTGCAGCGGACCGGAACTATTCGTGGAAACGTTTTCACCGAGCCGGTGTTGAATATCATACGTAATGCAGCGCGCGGCCAGCGACTCTATTTTGAGCGCATACAGGCCAGAAGTCCTGATGGAGGCATGCGCACACTCAACCCTATCAACCTGGAAATTAATTAGTAATACCCAAAGGCATGAAAAATATCATTCTGAGTCTGATGCTGACCGCCCTGTATTTGGCGGGAATTCAGCAGGCCGGAGCACAAATCAGGGACGCTAGGCCGGTGGACGGGCTATTTGCCACCAACACCTCCCTTGAAAAAGAACCCATCCCCCTCCCCAGCATCCGCGAAGCAGACGTGATGTGGTCCAAAAGGGTGTGGCGCGAGATCGACTTCCGCCAGAAGATGAACCAGCCATTTTACTACCCCCTTGAATCGCACAACAATTGGCGCAGCTTTGTGAATGTGCTTATGGACGGCCTGAAAGAGAACAAGTTCAAGGCCTACGAAGTGAGCAATACCGACGAACTCCTTGTGCCGATAACGCACAGGGAAATCCTCGCCAAACAGACTGATACTACCTATGTTCGCCAGCGCAGACCATACCCGCCTTACGACGAATACGATACCATGATCGTCCGCCAGTTCGACCCCACCCGTGTAATGCGTCTCAGACTCAAGGAAGACTGGTATTTCGACAAGCAGCGTTCGCAACTCATGGTGCGCATTATCGCCATTTGCCCGGTGATGATGGTGGTAAAAGACGGCAAGGAATTCTCACAGCCGCTCTTTTGGGTAAGCTACGATCAGGCCCGACGGGTGTTTGCTCAGGCTCCGGTCTTCAACCGCTTCAACTCGGCCGAAAAGCGAACCTACGACGAGATCTTCATCAAACGGATGTTTGACAGCTATATATACAAAGAGGAGAATGTTTTCGACCGCAGGATTAGCCAGTATGCGACAGGTTTGGACGCCCTGTTGGAGTCGGAGCGTATCAAAAATGAGATTTTTAACTTCGAACACGACCTTTGGGAATATTAATCTCAACGACATGATAATGAGGCTGTCCGGTTTTGGGCAGCCTTTTTTGTTTCGTGCTTCCGCAATCAACAACTCTGCAATTCTGCTTTTGATCGTAACTTAGAGGCTTCACAAAATGCGATATGTACGTCAGCCTGTCGGATAAAAAGGTGGAATTTCTGAAAGGCGTCGGCCCTAAAAAAGCCGCCGTACTTGCAAAAGAACTTAACATTACCACCCTTGCCGAGCTGCTGCAACATTATCCCTACCGTTACATCGACAAGAGCCGTATTCACAAGGTGGCCGAAATAAAC
>DAIOUP010000526.1:0-1815 GCA_036759465.1 Bacteroidales bacterium | reverse complement strand
TGAATACCACTAACGATTTTGACGGTTGGAAGCATTACCTCAACGAGAAGAAATATCCCTGGCTGAATGTGAACGGCACAAAAAGCTTTACCCCTGACTTTCATCAACTCTACGACATCTACAGCGTTCCGGTCATTTACATCCTCAACCGCGATCGAAAAATCATCGGCAAACGCATTGCCGCTCAATATATCGAGCAAATCATTGCCAATAGCGATTTCTGAGCAGGCAGTAAGTTTACAATTTTAAGAATCTCTTCACGTTTTTGCAAACGTGTTTAATCATAAAACCGAGGGCTGATAAGTTGAGGATTTATTCCGGCAGTTGGTTATTTTGGTTTGCAGTGATAATTATTTCACATACTGCTGCCAATATTTACGCACAGCCATTGGTGCCTTATAAATCGTATTATCCGCCTGGCTTCAGGATGACAATCGGATATGGACCATCCACAAATTTCACTGACATCAAGAAATATCCGGTTTTCAATTCCGCAAAGCCTTTCAACGAATGGCGTGGTGTTGCTCAGGCCACATTGGAATACGAAGCCACATCCTATCTCAATATCCGCACTCACCTTTCCTACGCCCAGATTGCAGGTGCACGCAACAAACTGATGTTTCAGGCCGATCTTGTGGAAGCAAGCACCACGATCAATGTTAATCCATTACTGCTTTTTGGGTATTATGACGGAAGCCAGCGTTGGTTTCTGAGTATCATTGCGGGTCTCGGCATAGCGCACTATAATTCCGTTCTTGCCGATCACAATAATAATCAGGTGGCTTCCAGGGGATTTGGCAAGGGTGGCGGCATGTTTGGAATGGTCATCGAAGGCGTTGCCATTGGCGGCCTTGGCATCAGTTATGCCCTTGATGAACACTGGAGCCTGCGTCTGGAGCTGGCAAACCGGTGGATGAGCGAAGACAACCTCGACTCCTACATCAGCAGATCGCCCTATGATTTTTACAACTTTGCGATCCTTTCGGTAGGTTACAAATTCTTCCGAAAAAACCAGTATCCCATCATCAGCACCTTGCCTCCAGCCCGCAGATACTAAAAAAGCGCCATTCAAGGCGCTCTTTTTGTGGGCATTACTGGACTCGAACCAGTGACTTCCACCCTGTCAAGGTGACACTCTGAACCAACTGAGTTAAATGCCCAAAGGGAGTGCAAATTTAGGAATATAAACGCTCATGTCAAGCGTTCAGGGGCTTTTCAGTAAATTTGGAGCTTAATGTAAGTAACACAGTTATGCAAAATCACCGCTTACTGCTCGTCCTGACCGCCATTCTAATGTCCACATTTTTCCTGAGGGCTCAGGACTCGTCGAGAGACATCCGCATTGAGGATATATGGGGAAGTCGGAAGTTCAGTTCGGAGAGTGTTTCGGGAGTGCGCCCTTTAAAGGACGGAAAAACCTATGCCACCATCGAAAAAGGAAGTTTGAATGTTTACGATTACGCTGATGGCCGGCTTGTGGAAACCCTTGTATCGGCTGAAAATCTCATTGCGCCCGATAGCTCAAGGATTGCCCTGTCATCCTACGAGCTCAGCGAGGATGAAAATCTGCTCCTGATCCCCACTGAAACCGAGCAGATATACCGGCACTCAACCCGCTCCAATTTCTACATTTTCGACCTGCGCAGCAAAAAGCTCACCCCTCTGAGTACCAAGGGCAAACAACAACTGGCTACTTTTTCGCCCGACGGCACAATGGTTGCTTTTGTGCGCGACAACAACATTTTTGTAAGTAATCTTTCTACCGGATCGGAGCAGCAGATCACAACCGACGGAAAGATAAACCAAATCATCAAC
>DAIOUP010000525.1:0-1822 GCA_036759465.1 Bacteroidales bacterium | reverse complement strand
TATTTATAGCCTTCACCATAACCCAGCTTATCCATGAGTTTGGTAGGCGCGTTGCGCAAGGCCAGCGGTACGCTTAGATCGCCATGCCTGCGAACAAGTTCCTGGGCTTTGCCGATAGCCATGTAACTGGCGTTGCTTTTGGGCGAACAGGCAAGATAAATGGCTGTCTGTGACAAAATGATCCGGCCTTCGGGCCAGCCAATTTTGTTTACGGCCTCGAAGCAGGCATTGGCCAGCAGCAGTGCATTGGGGTTGGCATTGCCAATGTCTTCCGAAGCCAGAATAAGCATTCTTCGGGCAATAAACAGAGGATCTTCGCCGGCCTCCACCATGCGCGCCAGATAGTAAACGGCCGCATTGGGGTCGCTGCCTCGCATCGATTTGATAAATGCCGAGATAATGTCGTAGTGCAACTCGCCCTTTTTGTCGTAGCGGGCAAGGTTGTTCTGTATAATACGCTTCAGCTCGTCATTGCTTATGACCAGCTGTTTGTCGAAAATTGAATTGCCTGTGTGCAGTTCAACAGCCAGCTCAATGGCATTGAGCAGTTTGCGTGCATCGCCTCCGCTGATTTGCAGCAAGGCATCCATCCCTTCAAAGGTAATGGTGAGGCCGTTTTCGGCCTCAAGCGTCTTTACCGCCCTTTCGGTAAGTGTCTGCAAATGGTTGATATCAAGAGGCTTAAGCACATAAACCTGACATCGAGAGAGCAATGGGGCGATCACCTCGAAACTGGGGTTTTCGGTAGTGGCGCCGATGAGGGTTATATGGCCTTTTTCGACAGCTCCGAGCAGCGAGTCTTGTTGCGATTTGCTGAAACGGTGTATTTCGTCGATAAACAAGACAGGAGGCCGATGAAGCAGCCTGGCTTTTTCGATCACCTCGCGCACTTCTTTAACGCCTGAAGTTACTGCGCTTAACGTAAAAAACTGACGGTCGAGCTGTCGTGCGATAAGCAGTGCAAGGGTGGTTTTACCAACCCCCGGAGGTCCCCAAAGAATAAGGCTGGGTATCTTGCCGCTTTGCATGGCCTGCCGGAGGATGGCGTTGGGGCCAATTAGGTGTTCCTGTCCGATGTATTCTTCCAGGGTTTTAGGCCGAAGCCGCTCTGCAAGCGGAACGTTTGATGGCATAATCACAAACTTGAACAGGCAAATTTAACGATTGTGCCAGTACAGAAAGGTAATTCTATGGCTACTGCAATGGCCCGGGTATAAAAAAACCGCCATTGAATTGGCGGCTTAGTAGCGAGAGCGAGAATTGAACTCGCGACCTCCGGGTTATGAATCCGACGCTCTGACCAACTGAGCTATCTCGCCTTTTGGGTGTGCAAAAATACAAATTTACCGATTATACAACACATGTCCTTATCAAATTGCCGAAAGATGTTTTTGGCCTTGTTAACTTTTTAACATGAATTTAGAGTGTGCCATGTCAATTTGGTTAATTTTGCATTGTTAATTCAAATCAAAATGGCCATGAAAAAGCTTTTCATTCTGATGCTCTTGCTTGGAGCCGGAACCCTGATGGCCCAGCAGCCCGCTACTGCCCCGACCACCAACGGCCCCGAAATAACCTTTGCCAAATTGGTACACGACTACGGAACAGTTTTTTTCGGTTCCGATGGTTCGTACGATTTTGAATTTACCAATACCGGCAATGAACCGCTGATTCTCAGTCAGCCCCGCTCATCATGCGGATGCACAGTCCCCGACTGGCCGCGTAAGCCGATATTGCCCGGCGAAAAGGAAAAAATTAAAGTGACCTATAACACCACGATCAGAGGCAACTTCACCAAGACGGTTACAATTATGTCGAATGC
>DAIOUP010000524.1:0-1839 GCA_036759465.1 Bacteroidales bacterium | reverse complement strand
ATGCTGAGTGGTTTGCCGAGGACCAATAAAAAAATTGCGGGGACTGATCACCGACCAGTCCCCGCAATCAATGGCTCTTAGTGGCTCTTTTTCAATTCTTTAACTGCTTCGATAAACTCGGGAAGCACTTTAAGTGCATCGCCTACGATACCGTAATCGGCAGCCTCGAAAATTGGAGCTTCGGGGTCTTTGTTCACGGCCACAATCACTTTCGAACCGCTCACGCCGCCAAGGTGCTGAATGGCTCCTGAGATACCAAAAGCAAAATAAAGGTTGGGCGCGATGATCTTACCTGTTTGTCCAACGTGCTCGCCATGAGGCCTCCAGCCCTCGTCCGATACCGGACGCGAACATGCAGTGGCTGCTCCCAACAGATTGGCCAATTCTTCGATGGCGCCCCAGTTGTCGGGGCTTTTCATTCCGCGGCCGCCAGAAACAACGATTTCGGCTTCGCTCAGCAGCACCTTGCCGGTTACTTTCAGCGTCTGCTGCACGCTAAGGGCAAAATCGGATGCTGAACATCCGCTGTTGAAAGCCTCAATGGCGACATCAACAACCTTTTCATGCAGGCCAAAACTATTGAACGACAGTGTGATCACCTTTTTTTCAGTATTGATGGAAGCGTGACCGATGGCCTTTCCGGTGAAAACAACCTTGTTTACCACAAAAGGTTCTACACTTGAAGGCAGCCCGGATATTGCACTTACGTAGCCGGCCTGCAGGCGCACGGCCAAACGCGGAGCAACGCCTTTGCCCTCGTTGTTGTGTGCCAATACTACCACCGAGGCTTCGGCTGACGCTGCAGCCAGCGCTTTGGCAGTTGCTCTGTTGTCGAGCAGGCCAAACGACTCGTTGGCATCGTGCATCACTTTTGCAATACCGTATTGGCCAAGTTTTTTCATTTCTTCGGCGGCCATAGGGCCAAGCACTACAGCTGTGGCCTGCTGACCCATATTTTCGGCCAGCGCGGCAGCAAATGAAGCCAGCTCGAAGCCTGCCTTCTTGATGATTCCTTCCTGATTGGGGATATATGCAATTACTGACATAATATTATCGTATTAATTGTTTTACAAGGCTTTAGCTTCGTCGCGCAGGGCATGGATGAGTTCGCGGGCCTGCTCCTCGGTGAATTTTTTGCAGGCAGCTTTTGCAGGCGGAAGATCGAACCCGGCATACTTCATCCGGGCATCAACAGCCTGAGACGGTATCACCCGCAATGGTTTGGTGCGGGCCATCATAATGCCTCGCATGGCAGGGATGCGGGGTTCTTTGGCTATACCTTTCTGCACAATGGCCATAACCGGAACGGGAGCTGTAACGGTTTGACTGCCACCGTCGATTTCGCGGGTAAATACAGGTTTGCCATTTTCGACATTGAAGCCCGAAACACCAGCAATGGAAGGAATATCGAGCAGCTCGGCCAGCATGGGTCCGACAGCATTGCCATTGTAGTCAGAAGCTTCTACACCGGCAAAAATGATGTCGTATTCCTTGCAATGAGGCGCAAGCTGAGCAGCCACTGTATAGGCATCCGCGGGGTCGGCATCAATCCGGAAGGCTTTGTCGGCACCGATGGCCAAGGCTTTGCGCAGGGTAGCTTCAGTTTCGACGCGACCCACATTGGCCACCGTAATTGACTCTATAGCTCCGGCCTGTGCTTCCTTGACTTCAAGAGCACGGGTAAGGGCCAGCTCGTCCCAGGGGTTGATGATCCATTGCACGCCGGCAGTATCAAAAGCCGTGCGGTCGGCATTGAATTTTACCTTGGTGGTGGTATCGGGCACATTCCCGATGAGGATAAGAACTTTCATGTTTATATTATTTTGTTAATTTATTAAC
>DAIOUP010000523.1:0-1840 GCA_036759465.1 Bacteroidales bacterium | reverse complement strand
GCATTACGGTAGTGCATGTGATTGCAAACCAGAAGTTTGCCCTCAAAGCCGCCCAAGCTGGCGTGGATGCACTTGTAGCCGAAGGTTTTGAGGCCGGGGGTCACAACGGCATAGAAGAAAACACCACCATGACACTTATCCCGCTGATCAGGCAAACGATTGATTTGCCTTTAATTGCAGCAGGTGGCATTGCCACTGGCCGGCAGATGCTGGCAGCTTTTGCGCTGGGTGCCGAGGCAGTGCAGGTAGGATCGCGTTTTGCCGCTTCCGAAGAATCGTCGGCCCATCCGGCCTTTAAGCAAAAAATTGTGGAGGCAGGCGATGGCAGCACTGCACTGATGATGAAAAAGTTAGTGCCTGTACGGCTGCTCAAAAACAAATTTTACGAACAGGTACTTCAAGCTGAACAGCAGGGTGCTCCAACCGAGGTGCTTAAAGAAATTCTCGGCCGCGGACGTGCCAAAAGAGGAATGTTTGAAGGTGATATGGACGAAGGCGAGCTCGAGATTGGTCAGGTGGCTGCGCTGATCGACAATATCCTTCCGGCAGCAAAAATCCTTAGCGAAATGCTCCGGGAGTTCGAGGAGGCCCGGAAAGAATTGAGCCATTCCCCATTCTGAACCTTTTGCAAACGTTTGAAATCACTATTTTTGATTTCCTGATAAAACAAACCCTATGAACTTTGAATTTACCGAAGAACAGCTGATGATTCAACAGGCTGCGCGCGACTATGCCCAGCGCGAGCTGATCACCGATGTGCTGGAGCGCGATCGCACCGGAGATTTTCCCCACAAACACGTTAAAGCATTGGCCCAGCTTGGTTTTCTTGGCATGATGGTAAGCCCCGAGTGGGATGGTGGAGGCATGGATACCGTGTCGTATGTGCTTGCTATGGAGGAGCTTAGCAAGGTAGATGCCTCGGTGAGCGTGATCATGTCGGTCAACAACTCGCTGGTTTGCTTTGGCCTTGAAAAATATGGAAACGATTTTCAGCGTGAAAAATACCTGAAACCTCTGGCCCGGGGCGAAAAGATTGGCGCTTTTCTGCTTTCCGAACCTGAGGCAGGTTCCGATGCCACGAGCCAACGCACCATGGCCGTGGATATGGGCGACTACTACCTGGTGAACGGCACTAAAAACTGGATTACAAATGGCAACAGTGCCTCTACCTATCTGCTTATCGTCCAGACCGATCCGGCGAAAAAGCACAAAGGAATCACCGCACTGATTGTCGAAAAGGATAGTCCCGGAATCACGCTTGGGCCACACGAAGACAAAATGGGTATGCGCAGCAGCGACACCCACTCGGTAATGTTCAACGACGTAAAAGTACCAAAGGAAAACCGTATAGGGGAAGAAGGCTTTGGCTTCACCTTTGCCATGAAGACCCTCGAAGGTGGCCGTATCGGCATTGCCGCACAGGCACTTGGATTAGCCAGCGGCGCCCTCGAACGTGCCATTGCCTATGCCAAAGAGCGCAAAGCCTTCGGCACAGCCATTGCCAACCATCAGGCCGTTGCCTTCAAACTGGCCGACATGGCCGTCAAGGTAGAAAATGCCCGCAACCTCTGCCTTAAGGCCGCCTGGCTTAAAGATCAGGGAAAACCATACGGCTATGCCAGCTCGATGGCCAAGCAATATGCCGCCGACATCGCCATGGAAGTTACCACCGAAGCTGTTCAGATACACGGCGGCTACGGCTATGTGAAGGAATACCACGTGGAACGCCTCATGCGCGAAGCCAAGCTAACGCAGATATACGAAGGCACTTCCGAAATCCAAAAAATAATTATCTCCCGCGAACTGCTCAAGTAAGCAAATCAAAAGCACCCTTCAGCAA
>DAIOUP010000522.1:0-1847 GCA_036759465.1 Bacteroidales bacterium | reverse complement strand
GCTCGATATGCAGCAATACAGGGTTGAAAAGCTGCCCAAGCGCAAAAAGTCGGCCTTCGAAAAATGGCTGGCCATGGCTGGAATTCCCTTGGCACTTTTTGCTTTCGTTTTGCTTGGCTATGTGTTGAAGATAGGTTTTCTCGACCATATTACTGTAGACCAGATAACAGCAAAATCAGCAAAGAAGGTATTTGAATCCATTGGCCTTGAAGCCTTTATCCGAAACAACCACCTGATGCTGGCCATTTTTGCAGTGGGTATTATCCTATGGATTACCGAAGCCATTCCAAACTACCTCACTTCGCTCATCCTCATCGTTACACTGGTGCTTACAGGTGTTTTACCCGAAAAGGAAGCTTATGCGCAGCTTGGTCACCCGGTTATGTGGCTCAACATCATGTCGTTTGTGCTGGCCAGTATGCTGGTAGCTACGGGGGTTGCCAAACGATTTGCCTTATGGTTTATCATGAGGTTCGGCAAAAATGCGCCTTCCATTTTCATCAGTTTTATCATAATCAACCTCATTTTATCAGCCTTTATCTCGGCAACAACCGCCAAGGCAGCAATTCTGCTGCCCATTTTTATGGTCATTGCCGCAATTTACGGTGCCCACAGCGGTGAGGGAAAAAGCAATTTTGGGCGAAGCATCGTATTGCAAAATTTGTTGAATATCAACCTCGGAGCAGGTGCGTTTCTTACAGGCTCGGGCGCCAATCTGCTCGCTGCGGCGCTCATTGCAGGTGCTACCGGAACTACTGTGTTTTTCTCCGACTGGATGATGGCCATGTTCCCGGTAATGGTCATACTCATGCTCATTGGCTATATCCTTGCTATGAAAGTTTTTTTTCCGCTCCGTCCTGAAGAGCGGTTGCCACAAATCGAAGGGGGTATGCAGCGCCTTCGGGAGGAATATAACAAGCTTGGCAAACTGAGCATTGGTGAAGTAAAATCAATTATTATCTTTTTGCTGATCTTAGGCTTTTGGAGCACCGACAAGATTCATGGCATCAGTCCAACCGCAGTAGCTTTTGTGGGAGCAATTGTTGCCCTTTTGCCAGGCATTGGTGCTGTGAAATGGAACGAGGTGGATATCCCCTGGCATCTGATGCTTTTCTCGGCCGGTGCATATACCCTCGGTGCAGGCTTCGACGCCACCGACCTGCCCTCGCTCATGGTTAATGCCTTTTTCGACGCCATGGGAATTGCCGACGACACCCCCTTCTGGTTGATTTACATCCTATTGACAGGTGTAATGACGTTTAGCGCCCTGCTGTTCCAAAGCAAAACCATGCGCACAATGATCTTCATTCCCATAGCGCTTGGCGTGGCAGGAAGGTTTGGTTTCGAAGCCCTTAGCCTTGCCCTGCCAGTTGCTTTCATGATCGAGCATGTTTACGTGCTTCCATTCAACAGCAAACCGGCCGCCTTACTCTACGAAACTGATATGTACAGCTACGGAGACACTTTCCGCTTTGGTTTTTCAATGATGCTCATTTCATGGCTGATGATCATCATAGCCGGACAAACCTGGTTTAAACTTCTGGGAATTACACCGCACGGGGTCTTTTTCTAAACTATTCAACCTCATTTGTTTGATAAACTTCCGATCAGCGATTAAACTGAAGTTCAACTTAATACGAATGACTGTTGAATGGCCAGCCATAATTATTCCAGCCTTTCGCCTAATGAATTTACTTTTAACGGACAATTATGATGTTAATCAGTCTGACCTGAAAACCGATACCATTGCAGAACGAATTTGGAAATTTAGCATGATTCCCTACCGAATGTTAAGTCGGCTGATGAAGATGGTAATTCTTTCAGTTCTGGCTTTAACACCTATAACG
>DAIOUP010000521.1:0-1854 GCA_036759465.1 Bacteroidales bacterium | reverse complement strand
TATCTACACTCAACTGATTCTTGTTCAGGTCCATTACATGGCCGTAACTCGAAAGCACCTTGAAATCCTTGCCGAGGTAACCCTCGATGGTTTTTGCCTTGGCCGGCGACTCAACAATGACTAAATTTTGTGGCATGGGTTGTATTAGGGGGTAAATCGGGGGCAAAAGTAATTTTTTTCGACGACTGTTATAATAAGGTGTAATGCAGCAGCAGAGTGCGTCAATACAGACTTTTGTGTGTAAAACAGTGGATCAACAAATAAAAAAGCCGCTTTGCTGCGGCGCTTTTTGTAGCCCCACCAGGACTCGAACCTGGATTTAAAGTTTAGGAAACTTCCGTTCTATCCCTTGAACTATGGGGCCAATGGGTTTGCAAAAGTAAGCAATTTTGCAATCGTAGTAAAAACCGCTTTCACGTAAACAGCCTTGGGGCAATCATTTGCTCCAGCCTGATGGTGTCGGCTGCAAAGCGGCGAATGCCTTCGGCCAGTTTTTCGGTGGCCATGGCATCCTCGTTGAGCAGCCAGCGGAAGGTTTTTTCGTTGACATGGATGCGTTCCACGGGCATGGCCTTTGCTCTTTCGGGGCTCAGCTTCGGTTCCACCGTAGTGTGCATCTGCTGTAACTCGGCCAACAGTTGCGGGGCAATGGTAAGCAGGTCGCAGCCTGCCAGGGCAATGATTTCGCCACTGTTACGGAAACTGGCGCCCATCACCTCGGTTTTGTAGTCGAAATGTTTATAGTAGTTGAAGATCTCCCTAACCGAAAGCACACCGGGGTCTTCCTCGGCCGGTATATGGTCCACCTTGCGCTGTGCCTTGTACCAGTCGAGGATGCGGCCCACAAAGGGCGAGATGAGCTTAACGCCCGCCTCGGCACAGGCCACAGCCTGTATTTTAGAAAACAGCAGGGTGAGGTTGGTATGAATGCCCTCTTTTTCGAGCACTTCGGCTGCCCTGATGCCTTCCCAGGTGGAAGCAATTTTGATGAGGATGCGCTCGCGGCCCACGCCTGCAGCCTCGTACAGTGCGATAAGATACCTTGCTTTTTCAATGGTGGCCTGGCCGTCGAACGACAAACGCGCATCCACCTCGGTGGATACCCTGCCGGGCACAATCTTCAGAATCTCAAGCCCGAAATTGACGGCCAGCTTATCGAGGCAAAGCGGCATAAGCTGGTTTGTATCACGGGCATTTTTTCTGGCAAAGGCAACTGCATCGTCCAACAGATGGGCATAACGGCTGTCGGCAGCCGACTGCAGAATGAGCGAGGGATTGGTGGTGGCATCTTCGGGCCGGTAGTGCTTCATGCTTTCAAAGTCGCCGGTATCGGCTACCACTTTAGTGTATTTTCTCAGTTGATCGAGTGCGTTTTCCATGGCGTTTTGTGGTTTATTTTACTTCGCTGCCGGGGTGAAAGTCTTCAGTAGGAGAAACAAAGCAAAGCTTGCCTTCGTTGTTTTCGGCCATGAGGATCATGCCCTGCGACATGATGCCGCGTATTTCGCGCGGGGCAAGGTTTACCAGCATTACCACCTTCTTTCCGATGATATCCTCCGGACTGTAATGCTCTGCTATGCCGCTCACGATGGTGCGCCGGTCGATGCCGGTGTTCACGGTGAGTTTGAGCAGCTTTTTGGCTTTGGGCACCTCCTCGGCATGCTCAATGGTGGCTGTGCGTATGTCCATGCAGGCAAAATCGTCGTAGCTGATGGTGTCCTTTTGCGGTTTAACGGCGGGGGCTGTCTGTGCTTCGTTGGCCCTGCGGGTTTCCAGTAATTTGTTCACCTGTGCTTCGATGGCGCTGTCTTCGATTTTATCGAACAGATAGCCCGGTTCGCCCAGCTCATGTCC
>DAIOUP010000520.1:0-1857 GCA_036759465.1 Bacteroidales bacterium | reverse complement strand
CCCTTGTTGTTTGGCGCGTCGCTGTAGTCATCAAATAAGCGTGCCCCTCTGGAGCCAAGCGCCCCATCTGCATACATCTTTACGGCTGTAACGCTGAGCATTTCCCCAACTTGCTTACCCTTTGGAAGATATTGATTCAGCGTGGCTTCGTCAGGATTGAGCATGGCGTTTATGCGCATTTTAAGCCTGCCCTCATTTTGAAGCCTCCTAATGAGTTCGATGGTCTCCGCTGAAAGACCTGCGTCATGAACACCTGTCAAACCAACGGCAAAGCAATTATCCTGCGCTTCGAGCAAGGCCTGTATTTTTTCGTCTTCCGTCAAAGCAGGAATCAATGCCTTTACAGGATTGTCTGCATTGTCGATGAGCACTCCGCATGGCTCACCTTTGGCATTCAGCAGTACATCTCCGCCTTCGATTCTTGTATTTTTATTAATTCCGGCGGCCTTCAATGCAGCCTTGCTCGCGAGGCTGGCATGTCCATCAATACGGATAAGCATAATCTTGCGTCCCGGGAAGTGCATTTCAAGCAGCTCATTATCAGGAAACTTTTTTTCAGGAAACAAGTTCTGATCCCAACCCCTGCCAAGTATCCAGTCTGATGGGTGTTTTTCGAGGTGGTCTTTCAGTCGTTCGATGATCTCCTCCATCGATCTGCTTCCGGCAAGGTCTGCATATCGAACAAGGTTTTCGCCATAGCCATAAAAATGACAATGACCATCAATAAAACCCGGATATACAGGAAGTCCAGAAACATCTAAAATATAATCTGAGTGATACCGGCCAAGTATGTCGGCATTGCTTCCCACTGCCACAAACCGCCCGTTGCTGACCGCAAAGGCCTCGGCCTGACTAAAATGGTCATCGACGGTATATACTTTTCCGTTTATCAGTATAAGTTCGGCCTTCTGTCGCTTGGTGCTGCAAGAGCTTATTATGGTTGCTGCCATGAATATGATTGCCAAAGATTTAGAGGTTCTGAATGCCATAGATCAATTGTTCAAAGTTTTCAAAAGTAATCGTTTCACCATTTTTTGCGATGGTAATGAAGTTATCGGTAAAGGAAATTTTCAAATCGGCTTCACTAACACCCGCCGGAAAATAGCCTCTGCGTTGAAGCGCACTCGAGATCAAGCTAATAACTTCGTTATCATTAACAAATTGATACTTGCCCTTCTCAAACTTATGCACCTGAAAATGACCAAGTTCCGGGTCGTAAGTGAGTCGGCTATTGCCAAAACTTCGTGCAAAGGCGTTGGTTTTCAGCAATATTTCAGGCGCTCCCTGAACAATGGGGGCATTGTTTCCAACTAGCCATACTTTATCTGCGGTTCTAATGATAAGATCAAGGTCGTGCGACGAAAAAAGAATGGTTTTTCGCTGTTCCTCTGCCAGCCGACGGAGCAGTTGCATCAATTCAATTTTGCTCGGAAAGTCAAGAAATGCTGCCGGTTCATCGAGAATGATGATGGGAGTATCCTGAGCAAGGGCCTTGGCAATCATTACTTTCTGTCGTTCACCATCACTTATGCTGCTGAGAAGTCTCAATTTCAGGTGGCTCACGCCTACGTAGTGCAGGCTTTGTTCGATAATGCGACGATCATCGGCATTCAACCTTCCCCAAAATCCTGTGTGGGGCGACCTGCCGGCTGCAACAGTTTCATATACAGTAAGATAGTAGTCATCTGGACGGTCTGTAAGCACAAGTCCAACCGTTCGTGCCAGTTCAGCCTGTTGGTAAACTGTGATTTTCTTTCCAAAAAGAAAAACATCGCCTTCCAATGGCTTCAGAAGTCCGGTTATGGTTTTGAGCAGCGTAGATTTTCCTGCCCCATTCAGGCCGGCTATGGCGGCAAG
>DAIOUP010000519.1:0-1874 GCA_036759465.1 Bacteroidales bacterium | reverse complement strand
CCCGTAAACAGGCTGCTATGTACGACCCGGATAACAACTACCGCAAACTTTGGCTAAAATAAAATGCCTGTCAGATAGTTGCCGACAGGCATTAGATTCATTATTGCCGGATCAGGCAAAGCTACAGCTCTTCGGGTTCATCTATATAGGGGGCGTTCCTGAATGAGTGTATCAGCCCGATGATGCCAATGACAATAAACAGCCCAATAAATAGCATCGCAATCATAGCTTTAGAGTTAAAACGATTTAACAACCCGTTAACTCTTCGAATGTAATGTTTAATATTTAAATAAGCTACGTTTTTCAAAAATAAATACAAACAACAACCTGTTCGCAATAAAAATATCTGCGCAGCCCCTCTGAAAATGTAAATTTGCCGCAATTTGCGAAAACACCGACACAACCATGGCCATTACCCGACTCGATCAGCAGAAACGCAAAATACTTTTCAACGACACACCCTTCATCAGCCTGATGAAAAAGCGCATATACAACGTGCTGCTCGTATCGTCGGTTTATGATGCGTTTATGCTCGAAGAAGATGGGCGAATCGAAGAGCAGATCTTCAACGAATATGTCTCGCTCAACCTGCGCTATCCGCCGAGCTTTCTGCTTGTAAGCAGCCAAGAGGAAGCCCTCGATATGCTCAGGCGGGAAAAAATTGATCTGGTGATTATCATGCTCAGCTCTAAAGAAAAAAAGACCTTCGAGCTGGCCGAAAACATTAAAGCTGCTCAACCTGAGGTTCCCATTGTCGTTCTTGCCCCACTCTCGCGCGAGTTATCGCTTCGCATGGATCGCAAAGACCTGAAGGCCATAGACTATGTGTTCAACTGGCTGGGCAACGCCGACATACTGCTGGCCATCATCAAGCTTATCGAAGACAAAATGAACGCCGAGCACGACATACTTGATGTCGGTGTGCAATGCATTATCCTGGTGGAAGACTCGGTAAGGTTCTACAGCAGCTATCTGCCCAACATTTATAAGATCATTCTCACCCAGTCGAAATCGTTTATGACTGAAGGCCTCAATGAGCACCAGAAAAATATGCGCATGAGAGGCCGGCCAAAGATACTGCTGGCTACTACCTACGAAGAGGCTGTAGAACTTTACGAGAAATACCAGCAAAACCTCCTTGGTGTCATAACAGATGTTTCTTACGAGCGTAAGGGAAATACCGATACCGCGGCTGGCATCAGGTTGTGCAGGATGATTAAAAAGGAAAATCAGTACATGCCGCTGCTGCTGCAAAGTTCCGACTCCTACAACGAAGACCTGGCCAAGGAGATTAAGGTGGGATTTATCAACAAAAACAGCAAGACACTCTCGATTGAACTGAGGCGCTTTATCAGAGAATACTTTGCTTTCGGCGATTTTGTGTTCAAGGACCCGGCCACGGGCATGGAAGTGATGCGTGCGGCCGATCTGCGGGCCATGCAGGAGAAAATTTTTCAGGTGCCCAACGAATCATTGCAATACCACATTGAACGCAACCACTTGTCGAAATGGCTCAGGGCCAGAGCACTTTTCCCGCTCGCTGAGCTGTTTAAGATGTTTGCGGCCGACGATTTCAACGATTGCGACGATGTAAAACGTTTTGTTTTTGATGCCATCGCTGCTTTCAGGCTCAACAAGGCACGTGGTGTGATTGCCGAATTCAATCGCGAGAGCTTTGACGAATACCTCAGCTTCACCCGCATCGGACAAGGCTCCATTGGCGGTAAAGCGCGCGGCCTGGCCTTCCTCGACTCGCTCATCAAGCGCAACAACCTTTTCGATAAATACGAAGGTCTTCAGGTAAGCATTCCGCGCACCGTTGTCCTTTGCACGGATATCTTCGACGAATTCATGGAGGAAAACAACCTCTACTC
>DAIOUP010000518.1:0-1882 GCA_036759465.1 Bacteroidales bacterium | reverse complement strand
CGTAGCAAACTGGCTGTACTGTTCATAAATACCAAGGCTGCGTCCATATAAATCAACACTCATTTCAAGTTTCTCGATTTTCCCTGTCAGACCATACCAATCCTGGTACATTCTTGCCTTATCGATGAGCAGATTGGCACTCCGGAACGAAAGATAGCGCGGCATCCCGGATAACTTTTGCCCTTCCGCTGCGTTGAGCAGCATCAACAACGAGTCGGCCCGCTCAAAGATTTGCTCTGCCTCAGGGAATTTGAGTAATTTTGAGTAGATAAAGGCTTTAATTCTCAGAATATTGATATACTCCTCATCGGTGGCAGGAAAAATAGTCCCATAAGCATTTTCTACTTCGCTTATGCTGTAAAGGGCAGACGAAAAGTCGTTCATTGCCAGTTCTATTCTGGTCTTTTCGAAAACAGAATAGGCATACTCATAATGGCGTTCCCCAAGAAAATCGGCAGCTGCTTTGATGCTATTAGATACATTTTCCTTTGCTCTTTCAAATTGTCGAAGTCTTCGATATGTCGTTGCAAGATTTCTGTAAACCCTAATTTTAGCAACTGGTGTTAACTGACTATTGAGTAATCTGTTTAAAATATTGAGTGCCGAATCAGGCATAGATGTCCGGTTGTACATAAAAGCCAGGTTGTAAAGGGCAGTAATTGAGTTTGGGTGAGTCGGCCCCTGCGATTGGGAAAGATAACCGTAGGCTGACTGAAAGTATTGTATAGCACGTTCGTAATCCCCGGTAAGCTGGTAGGCATTACCCAAATTATTGTGCAGAGAACCATAGATAATTTCAAGTCCCTTCTTTTCCTTCAGTAGATTGTCGGCATAATTGAAGTAAAACAAGCTTTCGTCGATGTGTCCGGTCATTTGCAAGAAACGGCCGTAGTTGATATAAAACGATATGAGCAGCGGATCGTCCTTCTTTAGAACCTTTTCTTTCATCGACCGGGCTTTCACGATGTAATGATAAGCGGTATCGAAAAGGCTCATATTGGAATAGACAATGGCGAGGTTTTGAAGCACGTCTGAATAATCAAGCGGGTTGATTCGATTACTGTTTTTTGCCAGCATATCCGCTTTCTTTAGGTCCTCTGCTGATGCATTCAATTCTCCGAGGTAATACTTCGAGATGCTTTTAAAGTTTAAAATCCGGATAAGCAGGCCGGTATCATAACCGACATTTTTATTTAACAAGTTTCCGGCAGAATCAAAACTTTGTATGGCAGCCAAATAATCACCCCTGTCGTTCAACAACCGTCCTGATAAAAACACGATCTCTGCGGATAAGCCTGGAGATGGACTGTAGTTGGTTAGCATTTTTTGTATGCTGTCGCTGCAGGCCCAGGCTTCATCGGTCCTGTTGATTTGGCGGAGCTGACCGGCACGGAGCAGGTAGTACTTCAGCCTTGCATCGGTTGACAACTCAGTTGTCGATATTTTATCCAGCCAAAACAGCGCACTGTCGGGCATGGCGAGGCTGTCGTAATAACGAGCATATTTAAAAGGGTCGCTGCCTGATGCATCCGTTTTTGCAATGAAGGTAAAAGGGAGCGCGGCGAGCAAAAGTATCAGTAACAATAATCCGTGAGCGGGTTTCATTATCTAGTGTAAACAGCCACGCGAAAATAAAAAAAGGAAGCACGGGGCCTCCTTTTTTCTGTTCATAATTGGTCCACATTTACATTTTAACCAGCCGGGTACTTACCGAAAGTCCGGTTTCGCTGTTCGAGGCGCGAATCACATAAACCCCTTTCGATAGCGATTCCAGCGGTAAGGACAACTGCTGTCCAGCGTTGTTGATTAAAACCTGGCGGTTCACAACAAGCTGTCCGGCGTTGCCGACAACCTGGAGGTTGTAAATTCCTGAAGGCATATC
>DAIOUP010000517.1:0-1885 GCA_036759465.1 Bacteroidales bacterium | reverse complement strand
TCTAAATTTGGCTGCTAATCTGCCAGCCAATGAACAAGCGTAATGCAGCCATTTCCCTGATTGTTGTTCTGACCTTTCTACTTTCTTACTACGGCAACAGACTCAAATCCAGATACTTTGATTTAAATATCGAAAACATTTACCTCCGTGTGGCCTATGTTTACTCCTGGTGGTTAATCCCGACTTTTCTGGCTACCGCATTATTATTCAGTCCCTCAAACGTTTTTACTGCGCTCGGACTAAACAGGAATCCTACCAAAGCACTGGTTTTTGCTGCTATTACCGTTTCACCCATGCTCATCAGCTCGGCGCTGGCCGGCAAAATACCGCCCGACCTGACAGCCTTCAGGCTTGTTCAGGCCAGCCTGCTTGCCGGTTTCATGGAGGAGCTGCTATTTCGGGGCTTTTTGTTCGGTTTGCTTTTCCGGTTCTGCGGCTGGGGATTCATTCCATCCTCATTGGCTGGTGCGCTGGTTTTCGGTCTGGGCCATATCTATCAAGGATCATCGCTGCCCGAAAGTGCAGGCGTTTTTTTGGTCACAGCCATGGGTGCCGTGTGGTTTGCATGGCTCTACATCGAGTGTGAAAACAATTTATGGGTTCCCATCTTTCTGCATATCCTCATGAACCTGTCGTGGACGCTTTTCGATATGAGCGGCAACGCCCTCGGGGGCTTGTTTGCCAACCTTTTCAGGATTATTACCATCACCCTGACCATTATACTCACTTTACGCGCTGCCAAACAGAGCGGTCTAAAAATCAACCGCAAATCGCTGCTTTGGAATCGGAGCGGTGAGCAAATGAATGATGTGCGTGATAACCAATAACTTATTGAAATGGCGGAAAATAAAACCAAACCCAGCGATCAAAGCGTGGAGGCTTTCATCAGGTCGTTTGCCGACACCGAACAGAAAATTGCTGACAGCTTCATGCTTATCGAACTGATGCAAAAATGGTCGGGACACGAAGCCCGCATGTGGGGACCTTCGATCATCGGTTTTGGCAACTATCACTACAAATATGCCAGCGGTCGCGAAGGCGATATGCCCATGATCGGATTTTCGCCGCGAAAAGCTGCTCTAACGCTCTATGTAAATCTGCCCTACAGCACAAGCCAGGACCAGCTGCTGCAAAAACTTGGTAAGTACAAGATGGGCAAAGGCTGCATCTATGTCAGGCGGCTGTCGGACCTTGATCTTAGCGTTCTTGAAGCGCTGGTGTCGTCGACCCTCACAGCACTGAAACAAAATAAATGGCCAAGAAAGATTTGACAAAGGACTATTTCACAGCATTTTATCTATAGCGGCAGCCAGTTGGCGGTCTCTATCGGTCACCACATTCCCCGCATCGTGCGTGCTTAGCCTGATGGTTACACGGTTATATACATTGGTCCACTCAGGATGGTGATTCATCTTCTCAGCCACAAAAGCCACCCGCGTCATGAAAGCAAAGGCCTGAATGAAATCGGCAAACACAAAAGTCCGCACCAGCTGATTGTTTTCGTTTGTCCACATACGCTTAAGTTTCGCTTATAAACAAGCCGGCACAGCTTTGTGTTCAGTGAGCAATCCTGGCGCAATCGCCGCAATGGGTATCCAGGGTTATTCCGGAAAATCGTAATGCTTTCTGACGGCTTTGAGAATCTGCCAGCGACAACCCAATCCCTTGTGAAAAGTAACCAGCTGACCGGGAAGTATTTCTACCGGCTCTCCCCCGTCGGGCGTGACGATAATGTGGCCTTCGAGGATGTAGCAGACCTCCGTATCGTCGTAGTACCATGGAAAGTCGCTTTCCTCTTTTGTCCAAATCGGCCAGCTTTCCACACCAAGGGCCTTCAGCTTTTCGGCCGTTGGATGTTCAACTGTAATTAAACGATCCTTCATCA
>DAIOUP010000516.1:0-1910 GCA_036759465.1 Bacteroidales bacterium | reverse complement strand
CAATCAGACATAATCAATGTGGTACAGTTGTATTTGGGGTTTGAATGACACATTAGGTCATTTTGTAACCAGTGAGCGCAAAGGATGAGTTTATGGACAAAAGCGGAAAAACTTGACAGTACACCCTCTTCAAACACTGCGGAATAATGGCATTCAGCTCTGAAGGGGTTATTTCCCAGCACAGTCGAAAACATTCTTTTGGATTTATTACAATCCGTCGCTACTGCGAGACACCACTGCTATGGTAATCCCCTTTCTTGTGCCTGCTCAAAACAATCAAATACATGATTCAAGTTTCAAAGGATATACAATGGTCAGCCACCTTACCTTATCTATACCTTCTTCCTGAACACCGGCAGCCAGCTGGCGGGGAGGCAGGCCCGGGCGCGAAATTTGGTCAACTATCCTTTCACCATCACTACTACAGTTTCAAATCCTTTATGATCCCACTATGCCGTTAAGCCCTATTTTTGCCGCTGGTAAAATCTTTTCAATGCCTTTGTACAATAAACCTGCTTCAGGAATAAAAGCTTTCGTCTTCGATTGGGGCGATACCGTGATGCGCGACTTCTTTCTGCCCGGTCCTATGTCGTTGTGGGACAGGGTTGAGTGGGTGCCGGGCGCCGAAGCGGCGCTCGACTTTTTGTCGCATCGCTACACCTGCATCATCGCAACTGGAGCTGCGCATTCCGATGTTTCCGAAATGAAGAAAGCCCTTGCCCGCGTGGGCGCTGATCAATATTTCAGTCGTTTTTATTCGCGTTTCGAAATAGGCTATGACAAGCCTGATGTACGTTTTTTCGAATCGGTACTGAAACTTTCGGGCTTTCAACCCGAGGAGACGGTCATGATAGGCAATCTGTATGAAAAGGACATCATTGGCGCCAAAAAAGCCGGAATGACCACAATCTGGTTCAACGAGGCCGGACTGCAGGGCGATTTTCCGCTGGCCGATTATGTTATTACTGATTTAGCCGCCCTCACCAAAATGGGATTCTGATGCGACAACACCTGATACTGGCTTTCTCTTTATCTTTTTTGTGCTCCGCCCTGGCGCAATCGCCCCCGGCATACCGCATGCCCATGGATCTTCCGATGCATCTCTCCGGAACTTTTGGCGAGTTTCGTGCCGACCATTTCCATTCGGGTATCGATCTGCGAACAGCTGGCGTTGAAGGCCATCCTGTCTATGCCATAGCCGATGGTTTTGTGAGCCGCATTGCCGTTTCTCCCGTCGGTTTTGGCAAAGCCGTTTACGTCAATCACCCTGCCACCGGTCATACTTCGGTTTATGCGCATCTGCAGCGTTTTGCGCCGCCTATCGACAAATACGTCCGCGACGAGCAATACCGTCAGGAACGTTTTGCCGTCAACCTCACACCCGACGAACGTCTTTTGCCCGTAAAAAGGGGCATGATTATCGGCTATAGCGGCAACTCGGGCAGCTCGGGCGGTCCGCACCTGCACTTCGAGATACGCGACGCCGCTACCCAGCAAATCCATAACCCACTGGCCTTTGGCTTCGCGGTGCGCGACACCCAGGCACCAGTGATCACCCGCCTGGCGATATATCCCGAGTCGGGAAGCGCAAGGGTCAATGGCAAAAGCACGGCATACTTCGTCAATCCCGTGCAGCTGCGCGGGCGCTACCAACTACCCGAAAATGCTGTTGTGCTGGCGGCCGGCCCGATATCGTTTGGTATCAGTGCCTGGGATCAGTCGCAGGGTTCAATTGGGCGCAATGGTTTCTACAGCCTTGAGATATTGATCGATAGCCTCCCATTTTTTACATTCAAGGCTGATCGTTTTTCGTTCGACGACACGCGTTATGTAAACAGCCTCACCGACTACGCCTACAATTTCCGAAACAAAAGCCGTATTGTCCGCACCAAACGCGACCCTTACAACAA
>DAIOUP010000515.1:0-1928 GCA_036759465.1 Bacteroidales bacterium | reverse complement strand
AATAAAGGAGGTGTTAATGTGCATATGGCAGTCAATCCAAGGCTTTTAATAAGCAGCAATAAAATTTCGCAGGCTGTTGCAGGAAAAATGGTGATGGCTATACATACCGATAAGAAAGGATACTTATGGTTGGGGACAGACGGCGGCGGACTCTACAGGTTCAATAGTGATAGAGGCGAGCAAGTTGTGTTTTTCGATGCCGGCAGAGTGGTTAAAAGCATTTTCGAGGTCAGCAGGGGCAATCTTATTTTTGGCACTTATGGCCAAGGCATGCGTGTTTTAACGCCATCGGGCCGATGGTATACATTTAAAGAAAAAGCCGGAAGCAGCACCGCCCATTTTAACGATGTTTGGGCATTTGCCGAAGATGCTGAAGGAAGGATTTGGATTGGAACACTTAATGGTGGTATCCGGTTATTTGATGTCAGTTCGATGGCCTTTGTTTCATTAGATATTCCTGAGAAAGAAAGGATGCCGATGAATATCCTGGCCCTGACATACCATCGCAATCGTAAAAGCTTGATGGTTGGTACACTAAACGGGCTATTTGAGATGCAGATCGACAGCCTGAAAATTAGATTTAATCAACCGGATTTTTGGTCAGGCAAGTCTATCGCAAATGCCGAGGTAAAGGCGCTCTTTGTTGATGATCACGGACAACTATGGGCTGGCACGAGAATCAGAGGTCTCTTTAAGCTTGATGGAAATTTATCGGTCGTGCATCAGATTACAAAAGCAGACGGTTTAAGCAGCAACAGTATTGCAGCCGTTAGGGCAGACAATGCTGGTTTTATCTGGGTAAGCGGAAGTAGCGGACTTAGCCGCATTGATCCTTATGATGGTTCAATAATGAATTATTCCGGTATCGATGGCTTAAGGGTGCAGGAATATCTGAGCGAATCGGCAGCGGTATTGCCCGGCGGAGATATGATTTTTGGTGGCGTTTATGGGATAGACCAGTTTAATCCGGCTACAGTGAGCAGAAGAAGTTTTGAAGCAAAAGTTTACTTTACCCGTTTGCTTGTATTGAACGAAGAAATGCGGCCTTCGCAAAGTAATGGTTTGTTGCAATCGGATATTGCTTTTCAGCAGCAAATCAGGCTTGCCCATCATCAGAATACTTTTTCGCTCGAGTTTATGGCACTTAATTTCGCTTCCCCGGATCATGGTGCTTATGCATACAAACTTGAAAGTTTTGATAAAGACTGGAATAATATTGGATTGCAGCGCAGGGTAACTTTTACAAACCTCGACCCTGGTACATATACCCTCAGGGTTAAGGCTTCGAATGCCGACGGAGACTGGAGCCAGAACGAAGCCATTCTCAAAGTGGTGGTAGTACCTCCGTGGTGGCATACTAAGCTTGCAAGGTTAGTGTTTGTAATTTTCTTTCTTAGCGTAATAGCAATATTGGCTTTGCGACGACTGCGGGCTGAAACCGAGCAGCGCAAGGAACTTGAGGCACTTGTAAAGGTGAGGACGACCGAATTAGAGCTGGAAAAGGGCAGAGTGGAAGATCAGAATAAGGCACTGCAGGCAACACAGGATGAATTACTTAGGAGAAATGTTGAAATCACCGCACAAAAAGAGGAGATAGAGCGCATAAGTAATCAGCTGCATGAGGCCGACCAGCTTAAATTAAATTTTTTCACTACAATTTCGCACGAAATCCGAACACCACTAACACTAATGATGGGTCCATTGCACGAGATTCTGAAGCGAAATGATATTGAAGACAGTGGGCTATCATTGCAACTTCAGACTTTGCACCGCAATTTGCTTCATCTGCTGGATCTCGTTGATCAAATGCTCGATTTTCAGCGACTTGAGCAACATGATCAGAAACTACAGGCTTTTCCACATAACCTAAATCATATATTGGAGCAGATTTGCATTGATGCGGGCGCCCGTGCCCGGGCTGCTGGAAT
>DAIOUP010000514.1:0-1936 GCA_036759465.1 Bacteroidales bacterium | reverse complement strand
GGATAAGAAACCGCCACAAAAGCCCCGTTGCCGGCACCAGGGTAAGGTATTTATTTAATATGCCAGGCTTTCGCAACTTTCATCTGTTGCCCTACAAAAGCAAGCGCCCGCCGCTGAATATTTTCAGGCCGCACTGGACTGGAAGCATCAGGCCCGCTATGAGAATGAAACGTTTGGCCAGATGATGCAGGAGCATCAGCAAACGGTGGTTGCCTTGCGCAACCTCAGCAAGTCGTTTGGTCAGATCAATGCGGTTGACACCCTAAGTCTTAGTGTTCGCCAGGGCGACATATATGGATTTCTAGGCCCAAACGGTTCCGGAAAAAGTACCACTATTCGCATGATGCTCAGCTTGATACGACCCGATTCGGGAGAGGTGCTTCTTTTTGGCGAACGACTCACCGACCACAACCGGAGCATTTTGCGAAAAGTTGGTGCGCTCATCGAAAGGCCTGATTTCTACAACTATTTGTCAGCCTATCGTAACCTCGAAATCCTTGCCGGATACTCGGGTGTGGATGCTGATAAAAAGAAAATTTTTTCTCTGCTCGAAATGGTGGGGCTGGGTGGCCGCGAACACAGCAAGGTGAAAACCTTCAGCCAGGGCATGAAGCAACGCCTTGGCATTGCGCAGGCTCTGCTTCACGAACCCGAACTCATCATCCTCGACGAACCGGTAAACGGCCTCGATCCTCAGGGCATACGCGACATGCGCGAGCTCATCCTGCGACTGAATCGCGAGCATGGCAAAACCCTTATCATCTCATCACACATCCTCCGCGAAATGGAACTCGTGGCCAACCGCATGGTGGTCATCAGCAAGGGCCGCGTTGTGGCCGAAGGCAATGTTCATGAGCTGATTAAAGATTCGGGACGGACACTTAATCTGCTGACCAATAAACCCGAAGAAACATTGCAGTTGTTGAAGAAACATTTTCCGCACAACGATGTTTACCTCTTGCCTACCGGTGAGCTCGAAATGGAAGCCATGCACAACGACGCCCCTGCCATAAGCCGCTTGATCGTTGAAAACGGGATTGAACTGCACAGCTTAAGCTCGCGCAACAGTTTGGAAGACTATTTTCTGCAGGTGACATGATGCACAGACTCATAAAACTGGAATTCAGTAAGTTGTTCAGGCGCGGACTTACCTATATTGGATTTGGCGCCATCCTGCTCATTGTTTTGATTATCCACGCGGGCATGTACGCAGAAGGCCGCAAGCTGCTCGACCTGCTGATGAAAAACCTCTCGGATGTATTTGTTTTTCAGGGCGATCTGATCAATGTGTACACTGTAAGCTATATCATTCTCAACAGCCTTTGGATTCACATCCCAATTCTGGTGGCCATCGTCTCCGGTGATATGCTGTCGGGCGAAGCAGGAAGAGGCACTTTCAGACTTTTGCTTACCAGACCGGTTAGCCGTCTTGGACTGGTAACGGCCAAGTACATTACAGCGCAGATTTACACAGCTATGCTGGTTATCTTTCTGCTATTGCTGAGCCTGGGTGTCGGCAGAATCTTTTACTCCACTGGCGATATGATCGTGCTCATCAACACCATCAACATCTTCAGCCAGACTGACGTGATTTGGCGCTTTCTTGCTGCTTTCGCCTATGGCATCATCAGCATGTGGGTGGTTTCGGGCTTGGCTTTCCTGTTCTCCGGTTTCTCGTCCAGCTCGCTCAGCTCGGTGCTGAGCACCATGGCTGTGATCATTGTGTTTACAATTATCTCCAACTTCAGCCTTGGCATTTTCGAGGTAATCAAACCATTTTTGTTTACCACCTACCTCAATGGCTGGATGCTGTTTTTCGACGATCCGGTTAATTGGACGAAGGTGTTCAGTTATGCAACCATTATGATTTTACACATCACCATCTTCTTCATAGTTACCCTAATCATCTTCCGCAAAAAAGACATCACCACATGAG
>DAIOUP010000513.1:0-1944 GCA_036759465.1 Bacteroidales bacterium | reverse complement strand
CTGTGTTTCGAGAATACTTTCGAAGAGGTAATCTTTCTGCCAATATATTGCCTGGACCCATAGTTGGGATTAAACCCAAAGAAACTGAAAATTGGTTTCATTTCGGTCGAAATTTTGCGATTATCATATCGGTTGTTACAGCCATTGTTATTTAATTTCAAATTATAAGCGAAGGTAACAATTCCATCAGGAATATATTAACTGTTTTGCCTTTCAGTATTGTTTTTGCATTATCCAACTCCTTTGTAGAAGAAAGCATAACGCGATTAGGTGTAGTTGTTGTGCTTAAAGACGTATTAAAAGATAAGACCATACCGATAGTTTCGGCTCTGATATTCGGCACGGTACATTACTGGGGTAACCCAGGTGGAATTTTCGGTGTTATACTCGCTGGATTTTTAGGGTGGTTGTTGGCTAAATCAATACTTGAAACCAAAGGTATTTTTTGGGCGTGGTTGATACATTTTTTACAAGATGTAATTATTTTTTCGGCACTTTTGACAATACAATAAAATAGAACCTGACCGAACTAAAATTCGATAACAGAATAGTTGCGTTGAGCGAAGTGACTAATGAAAATATAATCGCTACTGCTAACAGCCTTGGCCGATGCGCAACCTTTTAAAACGCCTGATTCACTCCTGTTAGCTTTTTTGGCTGATAAATCATTATCTTAATAAGCCTAAAAGGCTTGTTTGTAACATAAACTTGTCCTGAAACGCTGTTCTGGTAAAGCAATCATGATGCTAAATAAAGGTATAGAAGCAGAAAATCTGATGCCGGCAAGCCGTTCTTTTGCCCATTGCATTGCTTGTACATAATTAACAATTCCTCGTGTCAATCTGTTTGATTATTAGCCTGTTGATAATACTGGTTCAAAGTCTGGTCATTTTATGCCAATTCAGTACCTTTAACGCAAAATTCTTTGCATGG
Source organism: Bacteroidales bacterium (assembly GCA_036759465.1). Classification (GTDB taxonomy): domain Bacteria; phylum Bacteroidota; class Bacteroidia; order Bacteroidales; family F082; genus JALNZU01. The sequence continues at coordinate 1,011 of DAIOUP010000513.1, read as the reverse complement.
ATCATCTGCTCACCATACTGTTGCATGCCGGTCATCATGGCACTCAACTGCACGTTCATCCGTTTGTCATTGGTTTGATTGCCAGCATATTACATGTTATATCAGGGCCTGATCATCTGGCTGCTGTTACACCCTTGGCCATCGCTAATAAAATAAGAGCGTGGATTACCGGTCTTGGTTGGGGTTTGGGTCATACAGCAGGCATGCTGCTCATCGGTTTGCTTTTCTACTTTTTCAGATCGTACATTCCTGTCGAAGCGATTTCACATTACAGCGAGGCCATAGTAGGCTTCATGCTCATTGGCATTGGATTGTGGGCTTTTAGGAGAATTTTTGGCCGCAAGCCTCATGCGCACAGTCATCCGCACAGCCATACTGACAACGAGGGAAAGGTGTTCACCCATGTGCACGATCACGCTCACGAGGGCATCAATAAGCATGCACACACCCATACTGTCAGGCAGGAACATTCGTTTTTTCCTGCTTTCATGATAGGCACTGTACACGGCTTTGCCGGCATTTCGCATCTGCTGGGCGTGCTACCCACCCTGGCCTTCCCCAGCAATGCCGACTCAGCTTACTACTTGATTGCCTTTGGGTTAGGAACGATCATCGCCATGGTTACCTTTAGTTTCCTTTTAGGTTATGTTTCGCATCACAGCAACGAACGGTTTAAACCTTCTGTATTTAAAGGCATCCAGATTGCCGGCGCTTCGCTTTCGGTTGTGGTCGGATTTTTCTGGCTTGGAATGATGTGGTTATGAGAAGAATACCGCTGGTTGCTGTTTTTTTTCTGCTGACCGCACAATTAGTGCAAGCGCAGCGGGGAGCGGTGTGGGCGGGTCTCACTGGCGGTTACCTGAGTGGCGACATTGCCAACTCCAGCCTTTTGTCGGATTTTGTTGATAAGCCGGGCTTTCAGACCGGAGGTTTGGTGCGGTACGGCCTGAGCGGTGAGTTTTCGATACAACTGGAACTGCTTTACGAGCAACGCAATTTCGTCACCAATAC
>DAIOUP010000512.1:0-1947 GCA_036759465.1 Bacteroidales bacterium | reverse complement strand
ATACGGATTGTCTTCGAGTACAAGCACCCTGAACTGATTGTTTGGCTTACGCAAAACGATTTTCGAGAAGTCTTCCTTTTGTTCGCCCAGCACCATGTTCAGCCTGAAGGAAAATGTGCTGCCTTTTCCGAACTCCGATTCCACATTGATATTACCACCCATCAAATTGATCAGTCTTTGGCTGATGGTAAGGCCCAGCCCTGTGCCGCCATGCGTGCGCGTGGTGGAAGTATCTACCTGAGTGAACGATTGAAAAAGTCTGCCGATTTTTTCTTTTGGGATGCCTATACCGGTGTCCTGAACTGAGAAATCGATGCTTACCTGCTCCTCAATCTGTTCGACGAGCTTTATGGCCAGGCGAACCATTCCAGTTTCGGTAAACTTTATTGCGTTGCTGATCAAGTTGATAAGCACCTGGCGGATGCGTAGCGGATCGCCAATGAGGACGTCGGGAAGCATAGGGCTCATTTCGCAGACGAACTCGAGTTTTTCCTGTTGCATCTTCACCGAGAGCAGGTTTACGACCTTCTCGACCATTTCGCGGATGGAGAATTCTATTTCCTCAAGTTCGAGCTTATCGGCTTCAATTTTTGAGATGTCGAGAATTTCGTTGATGATTTCGAGCAACGATTCGCCCGAATTGCGAATGTCCAACAGTCTTTCACGTTGCGTAGGACTTAGGGTTTCATCCATAAGGCCAAGGTCGGCCATACCGATGATGCCGTTGAGGGGTGTGCGTATTTCGTGGCTCATGGTGGCCAGAAATGCGCTCTTGGCATTGGTAGCTTCCTCAGCAGTGTGCTTTGCCCTGTTGAGTGCTTCGATGGTTTTTTCGAGCTGACGCGTGGTTTCCTCCAGCGCGTTTTTGTGTTGAAATAGATCGATGAATGCTCTTATCTTACTCTGAAGTATCTCAAGATCAAGGGGTTTGTATAGGTAATCCACTGCGCCTGTCTCGTATCCCCTGAAGATATGCTGGCGCTGTTTGCTTATTGCTGTTACAAAGATGATAGGGATGAATTTCGTACGCTCATTGCTTCGCATGATTTCGGCAACTTCAAACCCGTCCATGCCGGGCATCTGCACATCCATAAGCACGAGCGCAATGTTGTGCTCAAGAAGTATTGCGAGGGCTTCGTTGCCCGATTGGGCCTTTAAGATGTTGAGATCCTCGTTCTCGAGTATGCCTTCGAGGGTGAGCAGGTTCTCCGGACGATCGTCAACAATCAGGATATTGAATTTGGTTTTCTCGCTCATAGGGACAGGTTGATTAATGTGGAAACAAAGATAAGGAGCCGCACGGTCAAATGTATGCAAAAAAGGCTTGTCCAACCATGCTTTAAATTAGGTCGTTATATGAATCAATAATTATTGGCTGCGGCCGCTTCGCGATTGCATATTCTTAGAAAAGTGCAATTGGCACATCGTTTAATTTCTGTGGTTTGTGCAATCGGCACTGCCGGATCGAGCATCTGTTTAAGAGTGACTGTGAGCAAGGCTTCAAACTCACTGAATCCCCGCGGTTCATCAAAAGGTAGTGAGGCTTCGGCGAGCTTCGGATTACTTTGCTTCAGGGGCAGAATATAGCCTCTGGTTCTAAGGCCGGTGAGGTTTTTAAGGGTCTTTTCAGCCATGAGCATATAGCATGCCAACTGAAGCGCAAACTTCTTTTCCGGATTGGTGAGGTCTTCTAGTCGATCGATCTTTAGTTTCTTTTCATCAAAGCTCCCTGTTTTGAAGTCGATGATTCTTAAACCCTGTCCATCAGTGTCGATGCGGTCGGGAAATCCTTTGAGGCGCAGCGTACCGGATGGCGTGTCGATTGCGGTCTCCAGTTTTTCCTCCTGCTTTAGCACAGTTATCCGGCTGTTTATTTTGATCTCCTTCAGGTCGTTGCCGAGGGAGCGTTCCACCATTTTTCTGGCCATTGCATACTGAAGTGCATTT
>DAIOUP010000511.1:0-1954 GCA_036759465.1 Bacteroidales bacterium | reverse complement strand
TCTGGAATGAGTATCAGCCCGATCTTCGCTGGAGCAACAAGGCCTATTCTGTCATCAAAGTAGGCAATATCATCACCGGAAAAATACGTCAGCTTAGCCACCGCAGCTACTACTACGCACCCGACCTCAACCACGAAGGCAATAAAATAGCCGTCTCTGAGGTACGCAGCGATGGCAGCTCGGCCATTGTGCTGCTCAATGCCCTGACAGGAGAAAGGCTTTCGGAATATTCCAGCGATAAGTATTTCCTTCATCAGCCCAAGTGGCTGACCGACGACGAGCATATCGCTTTTCTGGCCACCGGTGCAAAGGGAAAATCGCTTTGGCTGCTTAATCTGCGCAGCATGCAGGCCGTGCAGTTTTCACCTTTCACAAATACCGATTTTCACCTGTCGTCGGCGGGTGATGGTCAGGTGCTTCTGCACGGCTCGTGGAATGACAGCCATGAGGCCTATGCATTCGACTTTGCCACACAGCAGCTCAGTCAACTGACGCATACGGCAAATGCTGCAACCGATCCCATTTGGGATGAAACCAGCAGCAGACTTGTGTTTTCCAACTACACCGCCAACGGATGGATGGTCGCTTCGGTTGAAGCCGATATGAATAAGGCGAAAAAACAGCATTTCGTGGAGGCCGATCGCGATAAACTGCTGGGCATTGAATTGCCTGCCAACCGTTTTACGATCGAAAAGGCCGTTTTACCCGATACCACATTTCCGGTGAAGCCCTATCGAAGAGCGTTTAGGCTGTTCAGGCTGCATAGCTGGGCACCATTCTTTGTGGATGCCGCCTCCCAGGAGATTCGGCCCGGCATCAGCCTGATGTCGCAGAACAGCCTCAGTACCATGACGGCCACCCTGGGTTTCGATTACAATCAGAATGAGCAAACGGGCAAAACGGTGATTCAAGCTACCTATTACGGCCTTTTTCCGGTGATTGACGCCAACATAAGCACAGGTCGGCGCAAGGGTGTGGCCCAAATGGAAGGGCAAACCTACAAGCTGCGGTGGAACGAAACCAATGCCGGACTGCAGTTCAGCATTCCCCTAAACCTCACCCGCAACCGCTGGCAGCGTGGAGTGAGCCTCAGCACAGGAGTGAACATGATTCATCGGGTGATTGATAAAGACGTGGGACTGAATTTTAAACAGGATTATAGTACAGCTTTCAACTACAACTTTCTAGCATACAACCTCGACCGACGTAAAATGCGCGACATTTTTCCCCGCACAGGGCAGGTCTTGCGCTTGATCTTCCGTCACTCGCCGCTCGACGAGAATCCCGGCCGGCAGCTGTTTTCTTCTGCAATCTTTTATTTTCCGGGTTTTGCCAACCATCATGGCTTCAGGCTTTATGCTGCTGTGCAACGCGAAACCGAGGCTTACTACAGCTTTGGCAGTTATGTTTCGGTTCCCCGGGGGCAGGCTGGAATTTTTGGACAAAACATCGAAGCACTCAAACTGGATTTTGCTTTCCCGATTGCCTATCCGGACTTTCGCATCGGGCCTGTTGTTTATGCCAAGCGCCTGAGAGCCAGCCTTTATTATGACTTCCTAAATGCGCCTGTTAAAACGTACAGTTCGCAGGGATTGGAAATCTGGGCCGATATGCACCTGTTGAGGATGCAGGCTCCGGTGACCATGGGATTGCGCATGAGTTATACGCAGCCACGAGGAAAGGTTGTGCCTGAGCTAATATTTGGAATAGACTGGTATTCAGTGTATTAAAAAATAACTTCCAATGAAAAGACGCGTTCTGGAATTTCAACCCGAAATCGAGGCCATCATTGACAGGTGCGAGGCTTGCAGTTTGGCCATGAGCATGCCCGATGGCCGACCCTATGTGGTGATTATGAATTTTGGCTACAAAGATGGGGTATTTTATTTTCATTCAGCTCCCGAATGCTTGAAGATCAATCTGTTAAGAGAGTTTCCCGAAGTATGCGTTGTAA
>DAIOUP010000510.1:0-1959 GCA_036759465.1 Bacteroidales bacterium | reverse complement strand
CGCCAAACCTAAAGGCACGCATTACCCTGTATCAGACCGAAGTGCATAATGATCTGTGGACCAGAAGCTATTACCACGAAGACCTGAGAGCCTTCGTCAATTACGCCATGACCGACGTTGACACGCGTAGTCAGGGCGTTGAATTTGGTGCAGAAATCAACATTTCCCCCACACTCTCGGCGCACGCTGTGGCCGGTCATGGCATTCACGTTTTTACCAACCGACCCAATGTGACCATTGCCGCCGATAATGATGCAAAGCTTCTGGCTGAAAACAGAACCGTTTACCTTAAAAACTATTATGTAGGCGGTTCACCACAGACCATTTATTCAGCAGGACTTCGCTACAACTCGCCAAAATTCTGGTTTGCCGGCCTGAGTGCCAACTATTTCGACAATGCCTATCTCGAACCCAATCCCGATAATCACACCAAAGAGGCCATGAGCCGATATGCTGAAGGCGACATCAGAATCGACAAATTGCTGGTGCAGAAAAAACTCGATCCGGGTCTTACACTCGACTTTTTCGGAGGCAAATCGTGGCGCGTTAAAGACGGACTTTTGCTGCTCAATGTGAGCGTTAATAATCTTCTCAACCAGAAGGATATCGTTTCGTGGGGCTTTGAGCAGTTGAGAACCGACCTCCGCGACCCCGACCGTTTCCCGGCCAAATATGCCTATATGTACGGCACCACCTATTTTATCAGCCTTACCTACAGAAAAAATTAAGACACATAACATTGATATTCAGAGACATGAAAAAGACAAATTTGCTTTTATCCACCCTAATACTGTTGTTTCTGGCCGGTGCCTGTGTAAAGCAGGAATTCGACAAGCCCCCGATCGGCCAGTTGCCCGTAGGCGATGTTTACACCATAGGCGACCTCGTCACTATGCTCAATACCACGGGAGCCACACAGTTTAACAAGGATGCTTCGGTGTATGCCGTTGTTACCATGGACGAAACTTCGGGCAACATCTACAAAAATGCCTACATCCAGGATGCAACTGGAGCAATCAATGTAAGACTCAAAGAATCAGGAGGTTTGCGTGTGGGTGATTCTGTTCGCGTTTATTTAAAAAACGTGATCCTCTCAACCTATAATGGTATGCGGCAACTCGACAATGTGCACAACGACAGCAACATTGTTATTCTTGCCAATCAGCGCTACCGCAAGCCGGATACCGTAACCATCACTCAAATCTTAAGTGGTCAGTACCAGGCTAAGCTCGTTTACCTGAAGGACGTACAGTTTATTACCGGTGACACTGCCCGCAGCTGGAGCGATAATAATGCCACCACTAACCGAATGCTTGAAGACTGTAATGGTAAGACCATTATTGTGCGCACCAGCAACTTCGCAAATTTTGCCACAAAGAATCTCCCTAACGGAAAAGGTGGTCTTGTAGCCGTAGCCGGTGTTTTCAACAATACCTGGCAGCTATATGTGCGCACGCTTTCTGAAGTGCAAATGAATGGCAACCGCTGCGGTGGTGGTGGCGGTGGCCTTACGCCCGTGGACGAAGTAAACCAGGACTTCAATAGTGTTACAGCCGATGTGGATATCAACTTTCAGGGTTGGTCGAACATAGCCGAGGCAGGCACCCGCAGATGGCAGGGTAAAATTTTCAGCGGAAATGGTTACGCTCAGGCTACAGGATTTAACTCCAATCAAACCAGTATTGTGAGCTGGCTCATCACTCCTCCGGTAAAAATGGATGTTGCCAAAAAGCTTCGTTTCAAAACGGCCAAGTCATTCTGGGCACACGGATCGGCTCAGCCAATGCAGGTTTTGGTTTCGAGCAACTTCGACGGCACCAATATTTCAGCAGCCACCTGGACACCCATCAATCCCCGCCTTGCAACGCAAACCGATGCCGACAACGCCTGGATAGAATCGGGCGATATCGACCTGAGCATGTTCATTCCCGAAGGAAAAATTGCTGTGGCGTTTAAATA
>DAIOUP010000509.1:0-1960 GCA_036759465.1 Bacteroidales bacterium | reverse complement strand
ATCTTCCATGGGCGAAAATCGATAAAGGGCTCATGCTCGTACTGATATACCGACATCCAAACGAAAGTAGCAATAAATGCAACTGCAAGAATATTTTGCAGAAGAGGCATCACCATTGGCCTGAATCGCTTCCGGTTGATAAATACCACCAGGGTTGGAAGCATCAGCACAAGGTTTTTATAAAAAGTTTCCCAATTGGTAAGCTTGATGGCATCGCCGAAACAACCGCAATCCGTTACCGGGGAATAAAGTGCGTCGTAGAAGGTGAGCAGGGTAAAAAACGACATGGTAAACAGCAAAAGCCATGCAGTTTTCCGGATATGTAAACTGAATAACAATGCGGCACCAATGAAAAACTCAAAGGTGCATAGCAAAATGGAAAGGGCCAATGCATAATCGTTGGCCCAAAGGGTGCCGTAAGCATTGAAATAATCCTCTAGTTTGAATGCAGTTCCCAGCGGGTCGACACCTTTGACAAAACCTGAGAATACAAATACGGCTCCGATGATCAAACGGCTTAGGTGAGTATGAAGGTGTTTGAGTTTCATCAAGTTGAAAAGGTTTGTTTTTATTGAGTTTTATCGACATCTTTCAGATGAATCAGGGCAAAAACCGCATAGTTGATGATATCGAAGTAATTCGACTCAACGCCTTCACTAACGGAAGTTTGTCCCATATTATCTTCTATCTGCTTGATTCTGTGTAATTTCATGAGAATAATGTCGGTTATCGAACTTACGCGCATGCTACGCCAGGCCTCGTCGTAGTCGTGGTTTTTGCGGGACATAAGTGCGAGCGCTTCCTGCATCACCGCGTCGTAAGCAGCAATGGCGCGTTGCACGTCCATATCGGGCATTTCGGCCACGCCATATCGGATCTGGATAATAGCCATGGCGCTATAATTGGCTATAGCCACAAAAGCGTCTTCCTGAGGCTCATCCACCAGTTGTACGGATTTCATCTGCAGGCTTCGAATCCTGTTGGCCTTGATAAAAATCTGATCGGTAAGCGAACTGAGGCGAAGTATGCGCCACGAAGGCCCATAATCGCCCAGTTTGGCTGTGAAAACATCCCTGCACCATGCCAGCACCCTGTCAAAAGCTGTTGTCGTGTCGTTACCCTGGAGGTTGTGGAGCGTCATTTGGTTAATTTTGTCGCTTAATTTTACCCTGATTCATGCTTAAATTCGAGGCTAAAGATACGGCATTTCGGCGAAATCATGTTTTCCAGCTGGGCGGACGTAGCCTGCAGAAGACCGGGCCGTTATTGATGGGAATTCTAAACATTACTCCCGATTCATTCTTTTCGGGTTCGAGGATAACCAACGAAAGAGAATTGCTTGATAAGGCTGGCCTGATGCTTGAACAAGGTGCCGACATCCTCGATCTGGGAGCCGTTTCAACAAGGCCCGGCGCTTCCGATCTTGGTCCTGAAGAAGAATATTCGAGACTCATTCCAGCTATTAAATTAATTGTCAAACACTTTCCGGAGGCATTCCTTTCGGTGGACACCTGGCGGACTGAGATTGCCAGAGAAGCTTTAGAGGCAGGGGCGTTTATGATCAATGACATCTCTGGTGCTAGTTTCGACACAGAAATGGTGGATTTTATCGCCGATAAGAACGTGCCTTACGTTATGATGCATACAACAGGACGGCCGTCGGAGATGCAAAACAAAGCCCTCGAAGCCGGGGAAGTGCTTGAGGCAGTAATAAACTTCTTCCGAAAGCAGATCGATCTTTTCAAACGGAAGGGAGCACAGCAATTGATAACCGATCCGGGCTTTGGATTTGGCAAAACCCTGAATGCCAATTATGTGATGCTTGGCCGTTTGCGAGAATTACGATTGGAAAATTACCCTCAATTGGTAGGTTTATCACGTAAATCGATGATATACAAATTATTAGACGAAACGCCTGAATCGGCGCTGAACGGCTCAACATCACTCAACACCATCGCAC
>DAIOUP010000508.1:0-1977 GCA_036759465.1 Bacteroidales bacterium | reverse complement strand
GGTCATCATAAAGCGTGTCATATTGGGGTCGGTGATAGTAAGGGGCTTGCCGCTTTTTATTTGTTCCACAAAAAGCGGTATTACCGATCCGCGGGAGGCCATTACGTTGCCGTAGCGAGTGCCGCAAAAGACTGTACCGGTGGCATCAAGGTTGCGCGAACGGGCCACCATAACCTTTTCCATGAGGGCCTTCGACATCCCCATGGCATTTATGGGATAGGCGGCTTTGTCGGTGCTGAGCACCACTACCCTTTTCACGCCATTCTTTTCTGCTGATGCAAGGACGTTGTCGGTACCGAGAATATTGGTCTTCACCGCTTCGATGGGGAAAAACTCACAGGAAGGCACCTGCTTGAGTGCTGCCGCGTGAAAGATATAATCTACCCCTTTGGTTGCCATGTCCACAGCACTCTGGTTGCGCACATCTCCAATATAAAATTTAATCTTTGGGTCGTTAAGGCGCTTACGCATATCATCCTGCTTTTTTTCGTCGCGCGAGAAAATGCGGATTTCGCGGAAGCGTTCGTCGTTGATAAATCGGTTAAGAACGGCATTGCCAAACGAGCCGGTACCTCCGGTGATGAGGAGGGTGCTTTGGGGTTGGATTTTCATTCAGGATGGTCTAAATTTTCTGGAATGGAACACTGATGACGCTGATTTAGCTTGTTATCGTAAAAATTTTAGGGTTGAGCATTGTCAAATTATCTTTCAAAGTCTTGCATCCACCATATCCTTTGGCAAAATACCTTTTACGTCGTAGATTACTGCGCCCTCAGCTTTGTGGGCTGATAGACTGATGTTGCGGAACTGCTCGTGTGCCACAGCAAGCACGATGGCTCCGTATTCGTTGGCTTGGGGATAGTTGGTCAGTATGGAGATGCCGTATTCGTGTTGCACCTCTTCGGGATTGGCCCAGGGGTCGAAGATATCCACAAGCAGGCCGTAGGAGCGGAGTTCATGGTAGATGTCCACCACGCGGGTGTTGCGGATGTCGGGGCAGTTTTCCTTGAAGGTGATGCCAAGGATGAGCGTGCGGGCGCCACTGACCATCTGGCCTTTTTTGAGCATAAGTTTGACCACCTCTCCGGCCACATAGGCCCCCATGCCGTCGTTGAGGCGGCGTCCGGCCAGGATGATCTCGGGGTGATAGCCTACTTCCTGGGCTTTCTGGGCCAGGTAATAGGGGTCAACGCCGATGCAGTGGCCACCCACCAACCCCGGACGGAAAGGAAGAAAGTTCCACTTGGTGCCGGCGGCTTCGAGCACCTCGAGGGTGTCGATGCCCATGCGGTGGAAGATCTTGCTCAGTTCGTTTACAAAGGCGATGTTGATGTCGCGCTGGCTGTTTTCGATCACCTTGGCGGCTTCGGCCACCTTGATACTTGGCGCCAAATGTGTGCCAGCAGTGATGATGGTCTTATACAGATCGTCAACGATGCGGCCTACCTCGGGGGTGCTGCCGCTGGTTACCTTTTTGATGGTGGTGAGACGGTGCACCTTGTCGCCGGGGTTGATGCGCTCGGGGCTGTAGCCGACGAAGAAATCTTTGTTGAGGGTCATGCCCGACACCTTTTCGAGTACCGGCACACAGTCTTCCTCAGTAGCACCGGGATAGACGGTGCTCTCGTAGATGACGATATCGCCGGGTTTGAGCACGCTGCCTACCGTTTCGGAGGCTTTAACAAGGGGCGTAAGGTCGGGGCGGTTGTGTTTATCGGTGGGCGTTGGTACAGCCACGATGTGGATGTTGCATTGGCGGATGTGGTCTTTATCAGTGGTTACATACAGACCACGTTCATCGGCAACCAACTCTTTTTTGAGTACGGACTGCAACTCAAGGTCTTCGACCTCGAGGGTAGGGTCGGTGCCTGCAAGAAGCTCATCGACACGCCTCTGGCTGATGTCGAAACCGACAACGGGGAAATGTTTTGCAAATTCGACAGCGAGAGGGAGGCCGACGTAGCCGAGGCCGATGAT
>DAIOUP010000507.1:0-1978 GCA_036759465.1 Bacteroidales bacterium | reverse complement strand
GGAATACCGGCCGGTAATGATCAATTTCAATCCCGAAACGGTAAGCACCGACTACGACATGAGCCACAGGCTCTATTTCGAGGAGCTTAGCCTCGAAAGGGTTATGGATATCCTTGAACTGGAAAATCCTTTCGGCACAATTGTATCGACCGGAGGACAGATTCCCAACAATCTGGCAATCAGGCTTCATCGTCAACATGTAAACGTGCTTGGTACTTCACCTGAGATGATCGATACCGCCGAAGACCGCCATAAATTCTCGGCCCTTCTCGACAGCCTTGGGGTAGATCAGCCCCGCTGGCGCGAATTGAATTCTGTAGAAGAAATATTTCGCTTTGCGGATGAGGTCGGTTTTCCATTGCTTGTAAGGCCATCCTACGTCCTTTCGGGTGCAGCTATGAATGTGGTGAGCAATAAAGAGGAGCTCAGGCATTTTCTGACATTGGCGAGCAAAGTGTCGAAACAGCATCCCGTGGTTGTGTCGCAATTCATTACCGAAGCCAAAGAGATCGAAATGGATGCTGTTGCCCGCGAAGGCGAAATCATCGTTTATGCCATCAGTGAGCATATCGAATTTGCGGGCGTTCACTCCGGCGATGCCACCATTATGTTTCCTCCGCAAAAAGTATATGTGGAAACGATTCGCCGCATCAAGCGGATCAGCCGTCAAATAGCAGAGGCGCTTCACATTACTGGCCCGTTTAATATTCAGTTCCTTGCCCGCGACAACGACGTGATGGTTATTGAGTGCAACCTCAGGGCTTCGCGCTCATTTCCCTTTGTTAGCAAGGTGCTGAATACCAATTTTATCGACTTTGCCACACGTGCAATGCTAGGCTTGCCGATTCAAAAGCCCGAGCGTTCTTTATTCGAAATCGATCATGTGGGGGTCAAGGCATCTCAGTTTTCCTTTGCCAGGCTTAGTAAAGCCGACCCGGTGCTGGGTGTCGAAATGGCAAGCACCGGCGAGGTGGGCTGCATTGGTGATGATTATTACGAGGCCATCCTTAAGGCCATGCTCTCTGTTGGCTATCATATTCCCGTGAAAGGAGTGCTGATGTCGTCGGGACCAATGCGATCCAAAACCGAATTGCTTCAAAGCGCCAGAATGTTGGTAAACAAGGGACTTCCCATCTACGCCACGGGAGGTACACATCGTTTCCTTTCCGAAAATGGAATACCTTCTCAACTGGTTCATTGGCCCGACGTCCCACAATCCCCCAATGCGCTTGAACTCCTTAAAGCCCGTGAGGTTGACCTGGTGATCAATATCCCTAAAGATCTGACGGAAAGTGAGTTGAGAAACGATTATCAAATCCGCAGGGCCGCAGTGGATTACAACATACCTTTAGTAACCAATGCCCGGTTGGCAAGCGCCTTCATCTATTCAATCAGCCGGTATGAAAAGGACGATCTCAGCATAAAAAGTTGGTCCTCCTATTTTTAGTCGTGCGGCAAAGCTGCTCCGCAATTGCTGCAGTAATTGGCGCCTTTGGCATACGATTCAAAGCCGCATGACTTACAGGCCCGGTTTTGTACAATGTTTTTTCGGCTTCTCGTCATCTCCGAGGTGATTATGCCCGTAGGCACAGCAATAATGGCGTAGCCGATGAGCATAAGCAGCGATGCAATGAACTTGCCAACCGGCGTTGTTGGCGTAATATCGCCAAAGCCAACGGTGGTTATTGTAACAACGGCCCAGTAAATTGAAGTCGGGATGCTGGTAAAACCGGTTTGTGGTCCTTCAATCAGATACATCAAAGTGCCAACAATGGTAACTATGATGCTGACCGTGCCGAAGAAAACCAAAATTTTTTCCCGCGAGTGCTTGAGGGCATGAAGCAGATAAATGGAGGCTTGTGTGAACTTTACAAGCTTGAGAATACGGAACACGCGCATCAATCTGAGCAACCTTATAATGATAAGGTACTGGGCACCGGTGACAAACAAACTGAGATAAGTGGGTACGATCGAAACC
>DAIOUP010000506.1:0-1980 GCA_036759465.1 Bacteroidales bacterium | reverse complement strand
AAATCGTTAGTGGTATTCACTGCAAAAACCTCAAAGTCGGTTTTTCTGTTGTTATAAAGCTTAAAGAGGTCCTCCATCTCTTTTTTACAATGGCTGCAAGTCTGATCCCAGAAAATGATAACGATGTATTCCGATTTGAGCTCCCTGAAGGAGCGATAAGCTCCGTTGGTATCGATCAGCCACATATCGGGCGCTTGATTGCCCAAAAGCGTAGGACGCATACGATCGGCTCTTTCCTGAATCTTCTCCCTGACCGAGGGCGTGAGGCCGCTCACTTTGCCTTTGAGAAAATAGTTGTCGGCAACATAAACAAAGGCCTTGTCCATGCCCATAAGCTTTGGTTGCTGATATTCAGAGAGAAAGTGCCAGGCCAGGAAGTCGGTAATCTCCTGAGCGCCACGGGAGCGGCCCAAAAGGAAATCCATTGCTTTAACTACCGAGTCGGGCGAAGGTGGAACCAGCTGCTCCATGTATTGCTCCAACTTACGTGGAAGTAAGGGCGTGCGGATGAGCCGGTCGTCGGACAGGTCGAAAAAATTCCAGTAGTTGTCTTTGTAATATCGGTAGGCAAGGTCGCGATTATCTCTGATTTCTTCGGGAACCTCAGGTTCTTTCATAGCCTTTAAAATGCTGGCCAGTAGCGAACTGGGGTTTTCGGAAATAAGTCGGTCGCGATATGCGTCGGCTCCCTTCTGTACCGCTTTTAGTTGTTTTTGGATCATTTCGCGCTGCGGATCATTCTCTTGAAGTGAGTCGGATTTGCGGTTTAGTTCCTGTAGGGTGGACATTGTGCTGTTCAGCCTGTTGAGGTGTTCGAAGAACAGTATGTTTTCCACACTTCCGGCTACCTGTGTCTGCCCTGGATTGAAGTCGGGTGGAAATACGATGGTGAAATTTTGTTCTGCACCAACGAGAAACTCGGCAAGCTTTTCCTTTTTGCTGTTGGCAAGGATATAGATACCCTGCTTCAAGGGCTTGGCGTCGGTGAACAGCGCTTCGCCGGGAATATACGTACTTGTATCAATCAGATAGGTTTTATCGCCATGATAATGAGCGAGAAAAAAAGTGTTTTCCTGACTGGCCGGTATTTTGATGTGTATGCGGTGACCTTGCTGGGCAAAAGCAGAAACGGTTATAAATGTAGTCAGGAACAGCGTCAGGAACTTCCTTTTCATAGTCGGGGTCAGATTAATGCAATTAAGGTTGGCAAAATTACGCAAAACGCGCGAATGGCCAATGAAAGCAATGGTGAACGATTAGCGTTTGCCCGTTCTTTTGCCCGATGCATCTCCGCTTTAATTAACTTTGCATTATGAAACACAATTTATTGGTTATCCTTGCTTCACTTGTCATTACAGCAGGGCTATGGTCGTGCGATCCGGCCACCGACAATCCTATGCCTGATCGGCCTGCGCCCTTGGGCAAGGGCATCTATATACTCAACTATGGTTTGCAAAACGGGGAAGGCGGAAGTCTTGATTTTTTCAGCACCGATTCGAACCGTATGCAAAGGAATATTTTTGAAACGCGCAATGGCACAGAGGCAGGTAAGGGCCTGTCCGATATGGCGTTTTGGAAACAGTTTGCCTTTTTTACAGCCGAAAAATCCTCGGCTGTTTGGGTGATAAACGCCTCTACCGCACAGATGGCTGGCCGCTATAACCGGCTTAATGACCCGCGAAAGCTTTTAGTTATTGATGCTGAGAAAACCTATCTCTCATCAGCCACACAAAAGGGGATAGGCGTAATGCATACTGCTACGCTTCAACATATTGGAACAATACCCCTTCCAACCAAAATTGAGCATTTTGCCATGGCTCCGGGTCGGGTGTTTGCATCAACTGCACTTTCGACTCCAGTGGGTGTTGGGAAAATTTATGTAATCGATTACGTTCTGGATGTAGTTGCCGACAGTATTGCTCTGCCGGGCTTTGCAGCCTGGATGGATACTGCACCCGATGGAACACTTTGGGTTTTGTG
>DAIOUP010000505.1:0-1986 GCA_036759465.1 Bacteroidales bacterium | reverse complement strand
ACCGTATATAACAGGGGTGAAAAGTTCAGTGATACGCGGGTCGGCCAGCGATTTCAGCATTACTTCGTAACCGACTCCGTTAAAGTCGCCGTGTGTGATGCCGACCCTTAAAAGTTGCTCCGTTTCGCGTTGCAAATGGGTGTCCATGTGTTGCAATTTTAGGTGGACAAAGTTAGCGCAATTTAGGAAGCCTGCTACAGGTTCCAAAATCAAGGAAGGCTGCCGGAAGCGAGCTTTTCGGCACGCAACTTCATCAGCTTATCCAAAAATCGCCCATTGGCTCTTATATTTGAAGGCCATTTCAGTATAAGCCTGTGAGCGCCGGCATAGAGGCTTAGGGTATTGTCTTGTCCGTAAATGGTCAGCATGTAGTAAGGCACAACCCATCCGTAGGTTTCCAAACCCTTGTGAAATCCAACGATAATTCCGTCAGGTCTCAGCTCTATGTTGCATTTACAGATAGTGCCGTCGTCGGGCAAGCATGCCATTAGGTGTTCATCGCCGCCAATAACCATAAGTCCCCCCGAACCATTGCCGCCCATCTGCCAGCGCTGTCGGAATGAGTAAGGCTTGCCAACGAGGCCCGCGATCTCTGATTTTAATTTATGATCGTTGTGTGAGAGCAGGTAAATCATAGCGTATTAACAAGCAAAAGCGAAGTAAGTTTGATTGGGTTTGATCGCAAAGTCCTTTGGGAAATAAAAAAACCGGCCTGATTTGCCGGTTTCTTCTAAAAGCAGTTCTTAATCGTTTGGCGCTATCACCCTTGCGGCCAGGTATTCCCTGTTCATACGGGCAATGTTGGCAACGGAAATTTCCTTAGGGCATGCTGCTTCGCAGGCATAGGTGTTGGTGCAATTGCCAAAACCCAGTTCGTCCATTTTGGCCACCATATTTTGCACCCTTTCGCGGGCTTCCACCCTACCCTGTGGCAGAAGGGCAAACTGCGATACCTTGGCCGAAACAAAGAGCATAGCTGAAGCATTTTTGCAGGCTGCCACACATGCACCGCAACCGATGCAGGCGGCGGCATCCATTGCCAGGTCGGCTTTACGCTTAGGTATGGGTATAGCGTTTGCATCGGGGACACCGCCCGTTGAAACTGAAATGAAGCCCCCTGCCTGAATGATGTCGTCGAAAGCCGAACGATCGACAACCAGGTCTTTAATGACCGGGAAAGGCTTGGCTCGCCATGGTTCAACAGTGATGGTGTCGCCGTCTTTAAACCGACGCATATGCAGCTGGCAGGTGGTAGTGCCTTTGTCCGGACCATGCGGTCGGCCGTTGATATACATCGAGCAGGCACCGCAGATGCCTTCACGGCAGTCATGATCGAAAGCTACAGGGTCCTGGCCTTCGGTTACCAACTGTTCGTTGAGGATATCCATCATTTCGAGGAATGAGGCGTCGCTCGATATACCTTTTACTTTATATTCCACAAACCGGCCATTCTCTTTGGCATTGGCTTGTCTCCAAACTTTCAGTGTGAGGTCCATAGTGGTGATTTTTCCGGGTTATGGGTTGATGTAGTGATTGTTAGCTATTTGTAGTTGCGTTGTTTGATCTCGGCATACTCGTAAACCAGCGGTTCCTTGTGCAGGGTAGGTTCTTTGTTGTCGCCGGTAAACTCCCATGCGCCAACGAAGAAAAAGTTGGCATCGTCGCGAAGGGCTTCACCATCGGGTGTCTGGTATTCCTCGCGGAAGTGACCTCCACACGATTCTTCGCGCATCAGGGCATCGCGGGCCATCAGCTCGCCCAGTTCGAGGTAGTCGGCCACGCGCATGGCTTTTTCCAACTCGGGATTGAGCATTTCGTTGGTACCGGGCACCTTGACATTTTTCCAAAAATCTGCCCTGAGCTCCTGAATCATGTCGATGGCCTTGCGCAGGCCTTCGCGGTTGCGCGCCATGCCCACATAATCCCACATGATGAGGCCCAGCTTTTTGTGGTAGCTGTCCACGGTATTTTTGCCCTGGATGGATA
>DAIOUP010000504.1:0-1998 GCA_036759465.1 Bacteroidales bacterium | reverse complement strand
TGATAAAGTTAATGAAAGAATAAACGAATTGCTTGAAAATTATGACGTTAAGATTTCGGTAAGCGATACGGGTAGCGGTATTGCAAAAGAAGATCTGGCGCATATTTTCGATGCTTTCTATCAATCGCAGGCCAATCCGGGCCATCAAAAAGGAACCGGGCTTGGACTGACAATTACCAAAAGACTGGTGGAATTGCTCAACGGAACGATTACAGCCACAAGCACCGTTGGAGAGGGCACCACCTTTGAGATGGTTTTCAGGGAGGTAAAAACCATAGCTTACCGTACGGCATTCAGGCTGGCCCGAAACGACAGGCAGTCGTCGCCATTGGCAATGCTTACCAACGACAACACCCTGCTTGCACCCATCGACAAGATTTTGGCCGAGCTTGGGTTGACCTGCGATCTGTACGAAGAAATTGCCGAATTCCGCAACCACATCAGCAATCCGTCCTGTCGGGTTGCACTTTGGGATGCTGCGATAACAGACCCTCACCTGACTGCAATCGGTGAGCCTGATGCCGGAGAATGTGTGCACGTATTGCTTACAAAAAAGAATATCCCCAATTATTCTGATTATACCAATGGCACGCTTAGAAATGCCATAATTAAATTTCCCGATGAATTGCCGGCACTGAAAGCCCTTATAAAACAAGCGGTTTTTGGCTCAAATATCAAAGAAGCAGAAGTTGAACCCTTTGTAACGATATCGGACGATCTTAATCCGGACGAGAGCGCACTTCTGGCCGCATACAATAAGGCAACCCAAAGTCAGATTGTGCAGGATGTGTTAGATTTTGCCAACAGACTTGCCGAGTACGGTGAAAAATACAACGAAAAGCCCTTCGTCAAATTAGGCCACGATCTGGAACGGACAGCCCGTGCCATAGATATCGAAATGATGAATTCGCTGATGGATGAATTCAGCAGAAAACTCAAGTCGCGACACGAAAATCCAACCGGCTCAGCACAACTAAAAAATGGATAATAGCAAACCACGTATTCTCATAGTTGACGACAACACCCGAAATATTCAGGTTGTGGGCAATATTCTCATGCACGACAATATCGATATTGCTTATGCCACCAACGGGCATCGGGCTCTGGAGCTGGCCGCTGCCCAGCAGTTCGATCTGGTGCTTCTGGATATCATGATGCCCGGAATGGACGGTTACACGGTGTGTCAGCAATTGCGACAGGATACCCAAAACAGCGAAACGCCGGTTATTTTTCTGACTGCCCGTAACGACCCATCCAGCATACTTCTCGGTTTTTCGGCCGGAGCCAACGATTACGTCACCAAACCTTTCAATAGTGCAGAGCTCAAAGCAAGGGTGAATACTCACCTTGAGCTCCACCGGCAAAAATCATTACTCAAAAATCTCAATCAAAACCTCGAGCAGCTCGTGCTTGAGCGCACGCGTGAGCTGGAAGCTGCCATGAGGCAATTGAGCCAACTCGAAAAATCGAAAAGCGAATTCCTTTCCATTATCAGTCACGAACTCAGAGGCCCGCTCAGCGGTATCATAGGACTGACGCAGCTGCTCAAATCAGGCATGCGCGAAAGTGAACAAATCCGACAGCTGGATATGCTCGGCGCTATAGCCCAGCGTCTTGCCCGATTCTCGGAGATGGCTTTGCTTATTACAAGTCTGCGGGCTAGTGATGGCATGATGCAAATTATGCCAACCCTTGCCAATGTTCCCGTAGAAATGGCTGCCATTGAAGCTGTTAATATTCTTGCCGAGAAAAACATCAGGCTCTCAGTGGTCATGCCCGAGGAGAAACTGATGATTCAAATCGACTCCGAAATGATACGCCGCTGCCTGACGATTCTCATTGAAAATGCTGCACTCAACCTTCCTCGGGGGGCAAACGTGGTGCTCTCGCTGCAGAAGGACAAGGCCGAAACAACCATCAGTGTTTCAACAAGCGGATTTCCTCTACCCGACGAACTCCTGAAAGCAATCCACGACTTTGTATTGACCGGCCAAATCA
>DAIOUP010000503.1:0-1999 GCA_036759465.1 Bacteroidales bacterium | reverse complement strand
ATCCTCGATCGTACAATCGCCACCCGTAGGGATTTCCTCCAAGTTAACAGGAACTGCGCCAAAGATCGGTCCGTGGAATTTGACGCGTCCGGAAACAGTTGAAGCTGAGGGGTTGAAAATGCGCAGAATGGCGGCATACTCCGAACCGTCTTCGGGTTTTTTCAAGGCACTGAAAACCAGACCCTCACCCTCAATCTGCATCAGGCTGCACGAATGGCCCAGGTTGCCGTTCAGGGGACCAGTCTGTACAAGCCTGCATGGATAATTGAAAGCAAAGGCATGCTGATAAAGCTGCCCATTCTGCCAGTCGCCGGCATGGGGGCAAATGGCCAACCGGTAAGCTGATCGGCCGAGCATCTGCGCGCCTTTTTCGTAGCTGTAATCCTGTGGTGCTGAGGGATTTATTTTGTATTCGAAGGTACGCAGCAGGGTAATGGCAAGGGTTTTGGCTTCGTCGTCGAGCACTTCATACTCCTTGAGACCATCCACCAGCACGGCCAATCCTTTTTGTCCGTCGCTCACATCTACAAAATGGTGCATTGGAAAATCGTACATGGGTTGCTCTATCCAATCCGAAGTGTCGGGGCGTTCGAGGCTGCGGCGGGGCACATCGAACTGGCCCTCGCCCCAGGAATATGATGCCTGCAAATTGGTGGGTAACATCAGGCGCAGACGGTGGCTTTCGCTGCGGTTGTCGAGCTCAATGTTCACATGCAGGTAAGGCTCACCCTGCGCAAGGCCAAGGTGCATGACCACGGTGTTTTGTTCGGTAGTGCCGTTGTCATCATTTCTGGCCTTGAGATTGGCCGGAAGACTCAGCTGATGGGTTATCTTCACCTCCTGCCACACAGGGCCGTTATGAATCAGCTCAATATCTGCCGACTTTCCCCTGGTGCTCACCAATGGCCCGATGGGTTTATGCACCCAGGCATGACCGGCATCGCCCTCGTCGGCCAGCCAGGCTATGTTACGATAAACAGCGCCGGTGTTTTTGTGTGTCAGGTTTATGCTGCCATCCGAATCCAATTCAACTTTGAGGAATTCGTTTTCGAGCATTGCTGTCCATTCATCTTTTGAGGAAGTAACATGCTCATTTGTAGGAACTACAGCCAGCGCACTCAACCCGAAGGCGGGTATATTGCTCAGCTTGAGTTTGATATGATAACGCATCATATCGAAAAACATGGGTCTGTTGATCATTTGCTCGAGCACAGGCTGGTGGTGCTGGCGCGACACAAGCTGAATTGGAATCTGGCTTCCCGAATCATCCATAATGTAGATGTTGCCTTTATCGAGCTTCACAGGTATATCAATAAAAGCATCCACTACCTGGGTGCACTGGTAGGCATTAGGATTAATGGCTATAATGAAAATATTTGTGTCATTGTTTTTGGCGAGCTTTTCGGTATTCAAACGTCCCACCATGTGTTTCAATGCCCGCTCGAAAACTCCTTTGGATATTTCGATGACTTGTTTGTAGCGGCACATCATATCGGTGTGGATGGCATCGAGCGAGCAGCCGCCAATGCTGTCGTGGGCCGAGTTTTGCACCAGCATTTCCCAGGCTGTTTCGGGATACTGGTCGTTGATGTTGCGGCCCAGCATGCCCGAAAAGATATTGAAAGGTTCGGCATAGTATTGCAGCCAGCGTTCGGCGTCGAAGTTGGTCTGCTTGAGGTACATACGGGCCGAGGTGGTATAGCCGAACAGGTTGCCACAACGGTTGTTGTTCTGGCTGCTGCGGCGTTCGCCGGTAACGAGTTTTAGCTGGTTTACGTCCACCGACTCGAACACTTGCCTGGCATATTCTTCCAGGGTGGAATGGCGCACATCGATCCAGGGCATTTTTTCTTTGATGTCGCGGATAATATCTACCGTAAGACGGTTTGGCCCCGATGAATCGTGACCCTCCATCCAGATCTTGTGGGGGGTAGTGAAGTCCTCGGCCTGGTCGGCAATAATTTTTTCAACCTGAGGCACAATGTTCCCGGGATAATAC
>DAIOUP010000502.1:0-2001 GCA_036759465.1 Bacteroidales bacterium | reverse complement strand
GTCCAAGACCACCGTAGTTTCGGGTGATTCCGTCGTCTTCCTGGCTAAAAAACTCAAAAATTCGTTGCTGGTTTCTTTCGTCCACTCCTTTTCCCTGGTCGCGCAGCGTAAAAGTAAAAGCCCTTTTACCATCAGCCGATGCTGCAGCATTTACAGTTAGCTCGATAAGACCGCCGCCAGAGAATTTGATGGCGTTGTCGATCAGGTAGAACAGCACATCGTGCAATTTGGGCATATCGCCTCTCAACCAGGTAGAGGCATCCTGAGAAATCCGCACAGACCACATCAGCCCTTTGGCCTCGGCTTGAGGCTTAAGTTGATTTTCGAGTAAACTCACTACATCAGTTATCCGGAAGTCCATCTCCTCGTCCACCATGCGTCCGGTCATGACGTGCAGAAACTGAAAAACCTTTTTTATGGTTTGATAAAGACCAAATCCTGAGTCCTTTATGATTGCCGCATACTCCTTCTGAACCTGGCTAAGACTTGTTTCCTGAAGCAATGTGTTATAGCCGAGAATCAAGTTCAGCGGATTTCGCAACTCATGACTGAGGGTAGCCATCACCCTCTGCTGCAGATTTCGATCGATTGTTAATGCGCCAAGCGGACCAGCCTCTGCAATGCGCTGTTCGTGTGCGAGTTTCTTTTGAAGCCGACGGCCAACATACTCAATAAACTTGTGAAGCGCAGGCTGAATTGGCAAAACGGTTTCTATGAGCTTTTGTCCGCTTAAGGTAGTTGCAATTCCGGCCGCAAAAAGGTTGGGGGAGTTTACAAAAACACACCCACCCAAATAGACCAGAACACTATTCTCGTCACCAGCTTGTTCCGGTGGCATTGCAGGAAATAAACCTTCAGCTGCAATTCCCTCGCTGTATGCATCAAAGCCGTTGAGCACCAACCAGGTCGAACCATCGGACAGAGGATTTTTTGTCCAAAACCTTATACCCCGACACCAGTCAAATTCAAGCAGGAGCGCCGAAAACGAACGAAGCTCAGGCTCCACCTCATCGTGCTGCCCAATGCTCAACAACAGTTTTATCAGATGCTCGTTACTGGCTGACATCTCATACCATATTCAAATGTAAAGTTAATAATAATTATCCTTTTGTTTCTGTCCATTTGACCCCTAAAGCAATAATCTCATACCAGAGTATGCCTGCATCATGACCTCGAAAAATTAGTTTTAGCCCAGAATGGCATTCTACAACAATTGTTAAGAATCCTTTTAAATAGCTCATTAACGTGCAATTCTCAAATAGGTGTTTGTAAATTTGGGCAAGGCTAATTGAGGAGAACAATAATTCGCTTATAAAGTCACCCGTATCATGAAAAGAAAAAGCGACAACCAGCAATCAATGCACTCCGGCAATGATTTAAAAGTGGCAGAATATGTTGTCGGCATTGGTGCTTCAGCTGGAGGTTTAGAAGCGCTACAGGATTTTTTTAAGGCCATGCCACTGGAAACAGGACTTGGATTCGTAGTCATTCAGCATTTGAGCCCCGACTACCGCAGCCTGATGGATGAGTTGTTGGCAAGATACACTCAAATACCTATTAAAAAAGCAAAGGATGGGATGCCGGTGGAGCCTAATACCATCTATCTCATACCTCCCCGGAAAAATCTTTCCATCTTTCATGGCAAGCTTCTGCTCGAAGAACAGGGTGCACGTAGCGGCTTAAACCTTCCTATCGACATTTTTTTTCGCTCTCTTGCAAAGGATTACGGTAAAAAAGCCATCTCCATAGTATTGTCAGGCACCGGATCGGATGGCACCCTGGGAACGAGGGCCATCAAGGAAGCTGGCGGAATGGTTATGGCGCAGGACGAGCGTAGTGCAAAATTCGACGGAATGCCCAGAAGCACCATTGGCACAGGCCTGGTCGATTTTATTTTGCCGCCTTCCAAAATGCCCGAAGCGCTTGTAAACTACATTAAGCATCCGTTGGTAGGTCAAAATAAAGCCGAAAGTCCCATTTTGACAAGCAGCACCGACAGCC
>DAIOUP010000501.1:0-2004 GCA_036759465.1 Bacteroidales bacterium | reverse complement strand
AGTGGGCGGCGACACTACTTCGAGTACTTCGGGATTGGTGTTGTCGGTTACAGTGATCGGTCAGGCAGCCGAAGCCGATATTACCTACCGTTCCGGAGCCCGTGCCGGCGACCTGCTTTGCGTGAGCGGCGATCTTGGCGCTGCTTATATGGGACTGCTTTTGCTCGAACGCGAAAAAGCAGAGTTTAAGGCCAATCCCAATATGCAACCCGACCTCGAAGGCTACGATTATGTGCTTCAGCGTCAGCTCAAACCCGAGCCGCGCACCGATATCGTGGAGGCCTTGCGTCAGGCGGGCATTACACCCACTTCCATGATCGATATTTCCGACGGTCTGGCCTCCGAAGCACTTCACCTCTGCAAAGCCTCATCCGTTGGTTGCAGAATTTACGAGAATAAGTTGCCGCTCGATCATACCATGATCAGCCTTTGTCAGGATTTCAAACTCGTTCCGGCGGTAGCTGCGCTCAATGGGGGCGAAGACTACGAACTGCTTTTTACCATTAAACAGGAAGATTATCAGAAAATATTGACCATCAAAGATGTTTCGATCATCGGACACATGACGGCCGAGTCAGGGCAGGCACATCTGATTACCAACGACGAACAACTGATTCCCATCACCGCTCAGGGATGGGATGCCCTCAAAATGCGTTGAAAAAATATGACGGACAGCACGGCTGCCAACCCAAGCCCACTGCAGGCCCTCATTGCCTCGCTGCCCCACCAACCGGGTGTGTATCAATATCTTGACGAGCAAGGGAAAATTATTTATGTAGGCAAGGCCAAAGACCTGCGCAAAAGGGTGTCGAGCTATTTCACCAAGGAGCAGACGGGCAAGCTGAGGGTGCTTGTGCGTCGCATCCACGATATTAAAATCATTGTTGTCGAAACCGAGGCGGATGCCCTGTTGCTGGAAAACAACCTGATCAAAACGCTTCAGCCACGCTACAATGTGTTGTTGCGCGACGATAAGACTTATCCTTGGGTTTGCATTAAAAACGAACCTTTTCCGCGCATTTTTTCCACCCGCAATCCGGTGAAGGATGGTTCGGAATATTTTGGCCCTTACGCCTCGGGCCGAACCAAAAACGCCCTGCTCGAGCTCATCCGGCAACTTTATCCCATTCGAAGCTGTAGCCTCAACCTTTCGGAAAAGGCCATCGCCAAAGGTCAATATAAGGTTTGCCTCGAATTTCATATCGGCAACTGCCTGGGACCCTGCGAAGGAAGACAAAGCGAAGCGGAATACGATGCCATGATACGCGAAATCAGGCAGATTTTAAGGGGCAACCTCAGCCAAATTCTTCGCGATATGAAGGCGCGCATGATGGATTATGCCGATAAGATGGAATTTGAAAAAGCCCAGGTCATCAAGGAAAAGCTGCAGCTGCTCGAAAACTACCAGAGCCGTTCCACCGTGGTGAGCCGTACCATCAGCAATGTGGACGTTTTTTCGATTATTGACGAGCCAGAGACCGCCTGGATAAATTACCTGCGCGTAGTGGAAGGTGCTGTAATTCAGTCGCATACGGTTGAGATAAAAAAGAAACTCGACGAAAATCCCGACGACTTGCTCAGCCTGGCCATCACTGAGTTACGTGCGCGTCTTAATTCCGACGCCACCGAAATCATCCTTCCTTTTAGCCCCACCTTTGTACCTGAAGGCGCCAAAATCACCGTTCCGCAAAGGGGCGAGAAAAAGGACCTGCTCGAACTTTCGGAAAAGAATGCAAGGCATTATAAAATGGAAGTGGAGCAGCAGCGCAGCCTGGTTGATCCGGAACGGCACCAAAAGCGCATCCTCCAGCAACTGCAGAAAGACCTACGTATGCCTGTCACGCCGGAAGTGATTGAATGCTTCGACAACTCCAACTTTCAGGGCGATTATGCTGTGGCTGCCATGGTGCAGTTTAAAAATGCCAAACCCAACAAGGCCGAGTACCGCCACTTCAACATCAAAACCGTTGAAGGTCCTGACGACTTTGCCTCGATGCATGAAAT
>DAIOUP010000500.1:0-2006 GCA_036759465.1 Bacteroidales bacterium | reverse complement strand
ATGGTATACCATTAAAAAAATTTGGTTCGCAGGGCCAGCAAAAGTCGTTTGCCATAGCATTGAAACTTGCTCAATTTGAGCATACTGCACTCAAAAAAAACATGAAGCCCATACTTTTGCTAGATGATATTTTCGATAAGCTCGACGACCGCAGGGTGCAATTTCTGATTAATCTGGTGAGCGGGGATTTGTTTGGTCAGGTTTTCATCACCGATACGCAGCCCCAGCGCATTATGCAGCTTTTTGCACAAAGCGATATCGAACACAGGATATTTTACGTAAACGAAGGTGTGGTCGTATCGTGGGAAGAACATCTGAAAACCAATGAGTAAGAACAACGAACAGCCAATCGGCGCAGTGCTCGACGAACTGCTTCGCCGCTACAACCTCAAAGATCGCTGGGATGCGGCAAAGGTGGTGCAGTCGTGGGAGAGCATTGTAGGAAGTTTTATTGCTTCACACACTACCGATATACATCTGCAGAACGGCGTGCTGTTCGTTTACCTCGATTCCGATGCGCTGCGCAACGAGCTGATGTATGCCAAATCGCTGTTAATCAGCAAGCTAAACGAGGTGGCAGGTTATGCCATCGTAGAAGATGTAGTGCTCAGGTGAGCAAGGTGTCGGGTACTGGGTGCTGGGTGCTAGTTGCTTGGTGCTGGGGAGGAATTAGTTAATTGGTTTGTTTAGAGTGTTTTAGTTGTTGTTTGTTGTTTGTTGTTTGTGGTTCACCATCTGACCCTCAACTATTAACCCGCAACTCGTAACCCTCAACCGTAACAACTATTTCCCAAAAAAATACTCTAGAGGCTCATCGATCAAGGCGCGCCAATTGCCCCATGAATGACCCTGATTGACTTCTTTGTAACGGAGTGGATAGCCTTTTTCCTCGAGAATGGTTTTCATCGACCGGGCCTGATTCTGCGTGTCGAAAATGATTCCGGTGCTCATATATATTTTCAGGGGCAGTTTTGGACTGTTCTGATAATTCTGCAGGATGCCATTATCGAAAGCAGGGGAGTGGATGCCGATGAGCCGGAAGCGGTCGGGACGCATAAAACCAAAATATGCCGAATTCCATCCGCCCAGCGATGTGCCTAGTATGGCCCTTTGCCAGGCAGAGGTATCAGTGCGATATTGCTGGTCGATGAGGGTTGAGAGTTCGTCGGCCACAAAATTGGCGAATTTGACATTGGCTCTGTACTCGCTCATCCGGCGGTTGTTGCCGGTGGCAGGGTCGCGTGGGTCGATAAATACGGCAATGATTGGTTTAATCTTGTTCTGTTGAATCAGGTTATCCATCACGATGAGCATAGCGCCGAGGCGGTCGTCGGCATACTCATGGCCATCGGTAACATAAATCACCGGAAGTTTGGTGAGGTTTGAATAGTTGTTTGGCGTGTAAACCCGGTAACGAACCTGATAGCCAAGGTTTTGTGCAGATGAGGTGATAAGCATGGGTTCGCTGAGCGTGCCCCTAAGCACTCCGCTCTGCAAGCGCGTTTCCTCTGGAAATACCCATTGGGGCATGCGAAGTTCGGAATTGGGGCCAAAGCCACTGTACTGGACATACCTGTTGTCGGTGTCGAGGTTCCAGTTGCCGTTGACTACCACCTTGTAATCAAGTCGTGCATCCGCAGGGAAAGTTTTGAGCAGCCACCAGATGTTGGTTCCTGCAAGGCGCTGTCCCGACCAGCCTCCGGTATTGGTGCTCCAGCCATTGAAATCGCCGGCCCAGATAACTGTGTTTATTCCGGTTCCTTTGTAAAGAAAAAGAGCGGTATCATTGCGTGTAAAAGGTATCTCTCCATTTGTTTTAAGGCTGTCCCAGAGCACGTTAAGTCGTTGGGTTCTGACGGTTGAGTCGCTGATGGCTGCCAGATTTGACAGTTTATTTTGAAGCGCCATTACAGAAGTGAAGTGCTTATAATCGGGTTCAGGCTCAGGCTTCTCGTTGGTTTTGTTGCAGCCCTGTAAGCTTATGGCTGCCGTGAGCAAGGTCATAA
>DAIOUP010000499.1:0-2007 GCA_036759465.1 Bacteroidales bacterium | reverse complement strand
GAATAACAATGAAATACTATGTTATAGCCGGCGAAGCCTCGGGCGACCTACATGCCTCTAATCTGATAAGGGCTATCAAAACCATTGACGCACAGGCCAAGTTCAGGGTTTGGGGCGGCGATCTGATGCAGGCACAAGGCGCAGTGCTTGTGAAGCACTACCGCGACCTTGCCTTTATGGGATTTATAGAAGTTGCGCGCAACATAAGTACGATTCTCAACAACTTAAAGCTCGCCAAAAACGATATCCTGAAATATCAGCCCGATGCACTGATTCTGGTCGACTACCCCGGTTTCAACCTGCGCATTGCACGCTTTGCTCACAGGCATGGTCTCAGGGTTTTTTATTACATCTCGCCACAGGTGTGGGCATGGAAACAATCGCGGGTTTACACCATCCGAAAAGTGGTGAACAAAATGCTGGTCATTCTACCCTTTGAAAAAGCCTTTTATCAAAATTTTGGCATGAGTGTGGCTTTCGTGGGTCACCCCCTGCTCGACGCTTTAAGCGATTTCAGTCGCGACGAGAACTTTTGTCAGCGAAACCAGATTTGCAACAAACCTATTATAGCCCTCTTGCCGGGAAGCCGCAAACAGGAAATCAGAAAAAAGCTTCCTGTTATGCTTCAGCTCAAAACCCATTTTCCTGATTATCAATTTGTCATTGCAGCCGCCCCGTCCATCGATCTGAGCTTTTACAAAAAGTTTCCCGGATGTGACGAAACTAAGATTTTAACGGGCCAAACCTACCAACTGCTGGCACACTCCCATGCCGCATTGGTAACCAGCGGAACGGCCACCCTCGAAACAGCTCTGTTCGATGTGCCTCAGGTGGTTTGCTACAAAGCCAATCCCCTATCTTACCAGATAGCCCGACGTTTGGTCAAGGTAGAATACATCTCTCTTGTCAACCTGATTATGGGACGACAGGTGGTGAAGGAACTCATACAGCACGAACTCGAACCAGAACGGCTCAGAAACGAGCTTAGCACGATCCTCTCAGGCCCCGGACGAGCAGCTGTGCTCGAAGGCTATCAACAGTTGCGCGAAAAACTTGGCGGCAAAGGCGCATCCGGCCGGGCGGCAAAAGAGATCGTCGATGATCTTCTAAATGCCTGATTACAAGGGTAAAGTCCGATAACTTAAACCCGCACGTCCGGCAAAACCGATTTTTTGAGAGATAACTTTAATTACCCG
Source organism: Bacteroidales bacterium (assembly GCA_036759465.1). Taxonomy (GTDB): domain Bacteria; phylum Bacteroidota; class Bacteroidia; order Bacteroidales; family F082; genus JALNZU01. Next base: position 811 of record DAIOUP010000499.1, on the reverse strand, counting down.
AGTTTTCACACTTTAGAAATCAAAAGCACACTTCCCGGGATGCTAATTTTTCTTTGGGTATTCCGTAGCCTGATACACCAAACACTGCAAGAGTTTTCAAGAATCGGGAATCAATTTTCTCCGAAGGGCTAAAACCTGAATTTGAGGCTGCACCCTAGCATTATTTCTTGCAATCCTGAGGGTTAATTACGTTCAGCCTTGTTTTCCAGATAATGGTAAATGCTGATTTGAGAACGTAATGGCGCTTCCCCTTCGTTTGCCCTGCGGTACTGGTTCACTTCAGGGCCGTTGATCAGGCGGGCTTTCTGGTTGTCGCTCAACTGAATGTAAAGCATGTCGATGAGTTCCTGCTTCAGATACGGATCTTCGATGGGACAAACCACTTCGAAGCGATGATCGAGGTTGCGCACCATCCAGTCGGCCGATGAAATAAATACCTGTGGGGATGAATCGTTGCCAAAAACAAATACCCTGCTGTGCTCAAGAAAACGATCTACAATGCTGATCACCTCAATATTCTCGCTCCGGCCACTCAGACCGGGCACCAGCGTGCAAATGCCACGGCAAATAATTTTAATCTTTACCCCTTCGCCAGAGGCCTGATATAGTTTTTCAACCAGTTTATCATCTACCAGGCTGTTCATTTTCAAAATGGCCCAGGCTGGCTTGCCGGCACGGGCATTGCGGATTTCCTGATTGAGCAACTTAAGAAAAAACTTTCGCGTCTGATAAGGCGAAATAATGAGCTTGCCAAGTTGCGGGGGAGTGTATGGTGTTTCGAACAGCTTAAACATCTGCCCAACATCGTAAC
>DAIOUP010000498.1:0-2011 GCA_036759465.1 Bacteroidales bacterium | reverse complement strand
CTTCGCGCCACAGTTCGGCACGCTCGCCGGTACTATATCTGGAATGATAGACCCCCATGCGGTCGCCAAAATACTGGCGCAATCGCTTAATAACCTGAGTGGTAAGGGCAATTTCAGGCAAAAGATAGAGTACCTGTCTTCCCTGACTCAGTATCTCGTCGATAAGCTTTATGTAGATCTCTGTCTTGCCGCTCGAAGTGACACCGTGAAGGAGCGTTACCTCTTTATGTTGGAAGTGTTGCTTTATCTGGTTAAAAGCGTGTTCTTGAGCTTCCGACAGCACTACATTGGAAGCTGTCGATGTGGATTGAAACAGTTCAAGGCGGCTCACTAGCTTTTGTTCAATCACAAAAACGCCTTTATCAGCCAGGGCCTTTACTTGCGCTATGCTGGCACCGCTTGCTTCGGTAATTATAGACAGTTCCACTTCAGAGGCTTCTCCGGCCGGAAAACGCGTTTCGCGCAGATACACCATCAGGGCCTCCAGCTGCTTGTAGGCCCGTTTAGCCAACTGATCCATCAGTGGTCTGAGCTTTTCCTCGTCCTGAAACTCCTGGCTCAATCGCACGAATGCTTTCTTTTTGGGGATTTCGCGCTGCTCGAGCTCTTCTTCCATAATCAGGTGACGTTTTTCGATCATGGTCTTGAGCAATGGCATCACCTTCTTAAATCCCACTATTTTGCTCACCTCGTCCACAGTGAGCTTCGGCTGTGCATGAAGCGCTTCTGTAATCAAATACTCGTTATCGCTTAATGCGTCCTTGTCATCAACGAATTCGGGATGCAACATTATTCTGGCTTCGCTGTTTAACCTCAAAGCCGAGGGCAGGGCGGCAGCCATTATTTCGCCGGGGTGACACACATAATAACCGGCAATCCAGTCCCAAAATTCGAACTGAGCGGGATTCACTACTGGCTGTTCGTCGAGAATTCCCATTATGTATTTTGGGGCGATCAGTTGCGGTATTCGACTATGTACTTCCTTTACCAATGCAGACAGAATCTTTCGTTTTCCAAACTGAACCACCACCCGGCATCCTGGTTTCACAGCTTCCTCAAATTCGCGCGGAATACGGTAGGTAAACAGTCCCGGCACGGGCAGCGGTACCATGACATCGGCAAATCGAACAAAAGTTTCGTCCATGCTGAGGCAAAGCTGTTGAAAAAGTAAAATTAGGTATTCTCTCCGCTGTTTTATTAATGCGCATTGATCACACTGTATCCCGCCAGCTGATCGTAAGCAGTGCCTGGTTGCCTGAAATACAGCAATATGGTATAGGTGTTCTGCGTATCCCAGAAACACCCTTCAACCTCTGCCACACTGGTTCTACCGGTAGTCTTGTCGCGCAGCACATACAAATAGTTGTAATAGCCCTGTTTTAAAAATATGCTCAGCTCGTAGCCCCTGAGTGCGTAGTTGTACTGCATTTTATTGGTTTCGTTCAGTCTCCAGTCGTTCAACTGGCCAGCGACAAAGATTTCATCGTGTGTTAGTGGTGAATCCCAGGGGAGAAAAAACTCCACCCATGCGTAGTCGCCTTCGGTGGCTGTGTTTTGGTCTGGCCGCGCCTTTATCAGCCTTCGTCCGTTGAGGTCGGGCTCCGACTTGTATACTTGTCGGTTGCGACGTGTGTCAGGCCAAAGCCTGACAAGGTAGCCGTCGGGCTGGTGAATGATGCGCTGTATGCGTTCCGACTGGTAACGGAAATTCTTCATGTCGAAATTGCGCCATTGGTTAGCGCCTTCAAAGGTTGTTTCGCTAACGTATTCGAACGACATTCTACCCGGCAACACATGCGAGGGCATTAGCCCGCTTACGGCATTATCCGCACGATTGTTTTGTAAAATGCTGATGCTGAATGCATCACGTGGTATTCCTGAAAATCTGGCCGGCACACCAAAACTGATGTCGACCATCTGATGCGTACGCGATAGTCCGGGCTGTCGTGTATTTTGTGCAACTGATGCCTGGATTGAAAACAATGGGTTCACTACCATGAATCTTCTGCTG
>DAIOUP010000497.1:0-2021 GCA_036759465.1 Bacteroidales bacterium | reverse complement strand
GTTCAAGCCTATCTGGCGGCGCATGACAAGCAACTTGATATTGAGGTTGAGGTCCGTAATTTCGATGAATTGAATACGGCGCTTCAATGTGGCGGCATCAGGCGGATTATGCTGGATAACTTTAGTCCGGCCGATTTGAAGAAGGCCGTTCAACTGATCGGTGGGCGATACGAAACGGAAGCCTCGGGCGGAATCACCGAAGAAACGATTGCCGAATACGCCGCCACCGGGGTCGATTTCATTTCGGTTGGCGCGCTCACGCATCACATCCGGAGCCTCGACATGAGTTTGAGGGCTATTGCCTGAGCATATGGATATCAGGGGGTTAAAGCGAACTGTTGCGCTTGTAAAAGCGATTTTGCTCAGGAAATATCATTTTCATAAAGAAAACACAAAGCAGCTCTTAAGTAAGGTAAGGTTGCCCGGATTTGGAGGCATCACACTTCAGCAGGTGCTGTCGCTCTATTTGCGCGGACTCTTTGAAGGTGCCGTTTCGCTCAGGGCATCGGCAGTGGCATTCAACTTCTTTCTGGCAATATTTCCATTTATTCTGTTCTTGTTCACCCTAATACCCTATGTGCCGGTAAAGGATTTTCAGGATTCCTTGTTTGGTCTGCTTGCAAGCATGATACCTCCCGAAACCTTTTCGATGGTCGAATCCACCATCTACGGCATTATCATGAAGCAAAACAGCGGTCTGCTTTCACTAAGTTTTTTTCTCACTTTCTATTTCAGCACCAACGGCATCAGCGCCATCATGGACGGTTTTAATACAAGCATGCACACTACCGAAACGCGTAACTGGTTTCAGCAGCGTCTGGTTTCGTTTGTGTTGGTTATTGTTCTGTCAGTAATGCTCATCGTGTCGATTGCACTGATAACCACCGGAGGCTACATCATTGATATGATGATCGACAGGGGCTGGATCAGCGGACAGCTGACCATCTGGGCCCTTTGGTCCATCAAATGGATTGTTTCGCTATCTCTGGTATTTTTCAGCACTTCCATCCTTTATTATTATGCCCCGGCTAATCGCAGGCACTTCTACTTTTTCAGTCCGGGGGCTATCCTGGCTACAATATTGCTCGTTTTTGGCACACTGGGTTTCAACTACTACATCACCAATTTTTCAAGCTACAATGCCTTGTATGGATCAATCGGCACGCTCATCATTCTGCTGATGTGGATCTTTTTCAATGCTTACATTCTACTCATCGGCTACGAGCTCAATGCAAGTATTATGCACGCCGGACGAGCAATGCAACAATCGAACAATGGGGAAAAGAAGCAATAAGCAGCCAAATCAACTGGGCATTCTGATGATACAGCTTCATCCGTCGACTTTTGTCAGGCGTGATGAGGAAATGCTTCGCAGCTTTGCAACGGTAAAGGTCTTCCTGTTCAGGCACCAGCGTGGATTGAGCATATTTATCGATCTCATCAGACAAAAATTGTTTTTGCTTCGCAACATCTGGAGCAGTCAGTTAGTCTACGTCTGGTTTGCCGATTTTCATGCGGTGCTGCCTGCACTCTTTGCACGGCTCACCGGTCGGAAATGCGTGGTGGTGATTGGAGGTGTTGATGCTGCATACCTACCTCAATATCACTATGGTACTAAAGCAAGGCTGCTAGGTCGTCTGAGCCTTTGGCTCACAGTCCGTATGGCTCATTTGCTCCTTCCGGTTTCGCAATTTACCCTCAACGACCTGAGTCGTAATGTTGCTGGTCGATTGGCGCGAAAGTCAAGGGTAATTCACAATTGCTATTCTCCTGTACAAATCGTGTCTCCGGCATACGGCATTCGACATTTGGTGCTAAGTATTGCCATGGCCTCCTCCGAAAACACGCTATATATAAAAGGAGTGGATCTTTTTCTGAACGCCGCAGCCCTAATGCCCGACCTCAATTTTATGGTTGTGGGGCTGAGCGGGGGTGCAATGAACCTGGCCAAACGCATAGCGCCTCCGAATGTTGCACTGTCAGAGCCCATTTCTTTCGAAAACCTTCAGGAACTCTACGCG
>DAIOUP010000496.1:0-2037 GCA_036759465.1 Bacteroidales bacterium | reverse complement strand
GCACTACCATGCCCAGCGTGCTGGTCGAGCTAGGTTTTATTACCAATCCAGAAGAGGAAGCCTTCATGATGTCGGACGAAGGCAAGAACTACCTCTCATCGGCCATCTACAGGGCTTTCAGGGATTACAAACAGCAGTTTGAAAGAGAAAATGCCACCAGTGTCATCACACGCGAAATGCGTGAAGAGGCCGTGAGGGCCGAAAACACCGGAACTATCGCAGCCGGTCCGCAGCCCTCGACACCCGGCAATATTGAAACACCCTCCAGAACCAGATCCAATACACCGGCCACAACCCAGAGCAATACCCCAGCCCGAACAACAACCGCTCCCAAACAGGAACCAGTGCGGCAGAACCCACCAAAACCGCAGCAAAACACAGGAAAAATAGTTTACAAGGTGCAGTTTGCCACTTTCCCGCAGGATATTCCGGTCTCGAATAAACGGTTCAGGAATGTGCAGCAACCTGACAAATATTTCCACAACGGGCTGTATAAATATACCTCCGGCAATTTTGCCAACTACCGCGAAGCTGTTAATCATCAAAACCAATTACGCAAATCCGGTTATGTTGATGCTTTTGTTGTAGCATTCCTCAACGGACAACGCATCACCATCGATGAAGCACAGAAAAGTGCCCGGCCCTGAAACTGCTTTAAACAATAGTCCCTGCAACCGTGTTGTATTACCTTTGCATCTGATGAGCATCATTTACCTTTAAGATAAACAACCTAACACCTCAGAACATTGAAAAGCACGAAACTAATATTGGTCGGATTGTCATTTGTTGCGGCCTTGTTTGTCTTTTTCTGGGGATTTAACTTCCTCAAGGGAAGGGACATATTCAAACGCGAAAGGATTTTCTTTGTTGAATACAACGACGTTTCGGGGCTCATCACTTCTAATCCTGTATTAATCAAGGGTTTCAGGGTCGGACAGGTAAAGAACATTTACTTCCACCCAGCCATGGACGGTCGTTTGGTTGTAGAGATCTCTGTAAATGATAAAGTCCCGATTCCTTCAAACACCATCGCTAAGATCTACAGTTCGGACCTAATGGGATCGAAGGCCATAGAGCTTATTCTGGGCAACAGCCCAACAATGGCTGCACACAACGATACGCTCAAGTCGGCCGTGGAAGCAAGCCTCATGGAAGAGGTAAACGCTCAGGTCATTCCATTGAAAAACAAAGCCGAAAGCCTGCTTTCGTCGGTCGACTCGCTCGTTACCATCGTTCAGGCCCTGATCAGCGAAAATGTGAAACAAAACCTCAACCAAAGTCTGCAAAGCATTTCGGTAACCATCCGCAATCTGGAAAGCACCACCGGAAACATCGACAACATTGTTGTGCAACAGCAGTCGCGCATTGCATCCATTTTGTACAACATCGAAATGATTTCGCGGAACATTGAGCAAAACAACAGCAATATTACCCGCACCATTCAAAACCTTACTGCCCTTACCGATTCGCTTGCTAAAGCCGACATTGCCTCGGCAGTGCGCCATGCCGACAGCTCGCTTGTGCAGCTCAACAGGCTGATGCAGGGCATCAATGCCGGACAGGGCACAATGGGCCAGCTCATGCAAAACGATACACTTTACCGCAGATTGGAAGAGTCGGCCGAAGAGCTTCGCAAATTGCTCGAAGATGTGCGTCTGAATCCGAAAAGGTATGTTAAAATCAGTGTATTTTAAGCTGATTGCAAAAATTTGTTAGGCGTAGTCTGTTTGTCGCAGTCTGTTTGTCGTAGTCTGCAGACTACGACTAACAATATTTATTTCAACAGCGCATGGCGTATTCTGCAGACTACGCCTAACAAATATAATTGATTGACAATCAGCTAAAAATCAATATTCGGCTGCACCAGCAGCTGTCCGGTATTAAGTTCGAAGGCTGTGAGGTTGCCGTAGCCCGGTCTGTTGGGAATGTAAACGCCATTGTCGAGGTCAATAAAGTGATATTGCCGGCTTCGGATTACATGATCCATAAACTCCAGGTCAACCGGGGTGTGGCCATGAATTACTTTTTTATACCTGA
>DAIOUP010000495.1:0-2045 GCA_036759465.1 Bacteroidales bacterium | reverse complement strand
GCTTTATATCAATATTATAGTATTTATGGCACGATAATTGTAGTTTGTTCGGTGCCTAACAATTATAACTATGAAAACAATGTTAACACTCGCAATGATTTTCGTAATGCTTTCGGGTAATCTGACCGCAGGTGAGCACAACACTGGGCTCAACCCTTCGGCCGCTACTGTGTCATACAAATCAACAGGCTATTCTATTGAAGCATTAACTGAACGTCCGGCCGAAGAAGCCGAAATCAATGATATCCCTTTCAATACTATAAAGATTGCCGAGCAGGCCGGTTACGACCTTCGCAATATGCTTCCCAATGAAGAGGATATTAACGACATTCCCTTCAATACGGCCGAGATAGCCCGAGCTTATAAAAAACTACGTTGAATCTTTCAGCCATTCATGCCATTTTGTGTTGGTTAGTTGAAGTGGCTCCCGAATGGGGGCCTTTTTTGTTTATTGCTGCTGGTTGGCTGTACCAATACTAAAATGCCTGTAAAAAAACCTGTTTGATCGTAAGTTTCGGCAAATTCATATCACACAGATAATCACCAGGTTTTGGTAATACCAATTGGCTAAATTGTTATTAGACCAGTAAGATAATGGAGAGTCGCCTCCTGAAACCTTTCAGGAAGTGCCTTCGGCTTTATTTTGCAGCATCATCCAGGTTTTTTCGGCTGCGAGCTGTTCGGCGCCTTTGATGGAATAGTCAGCTCCGGTGGCCATACCGGCGCCTTCCACGCGCACTTGCACAATATACTGTTTGTTGTACCCCTCACCGGTTTCGCCCGAAAGCAGAAAATCAACGTTTTTCTTCTCTTTTTGTCCCCACTCGAGAAGCCGGCTCTTGAAGTTGGCTTCCGTATTTTGAAGGGCATCCATGTCGATATGAAGCTCAATAATGCGCTCAACGATGATTTTTCGGGTGAAATCGAAGCCTTTATCCAAAAATATAGCGCCAATCAGGGCTTCAAAAGCATCGCCGTTCACCGAGCGGAAAACGGCCTTGCCATTGCCAGGGATCACCACAAGCCGGTCAAGACCAAGCTTTTGGCTGATTTTATTGAGCTGTTGCCTGCTCACAAGCCTTGAGCGCATTTCGGTAAGGAAGCCTTCCGATTTATAGGGAAAGCGCTTGAAAAGATAATCGGCCACCACTGCGCCCAGCACGGCATCGCCGAGATACTCCAGTCGCTCATTGCTGATTTTATAGCCGTTGATCACCTGCGTAGAGGCCGACTTGTGTTTGAAGGCCAGCTCATACAAAAAAACATTTCCGGGGGTAAACCCGAAAATGTTTTTGATAGAAACCACCAGGCCGTTTTCTTTACCGCTAGAGGGCCTCAGTACGCGTGGCAACTTGAATATTGTCCAACCCAAAGCTAAACAAGCAGTTAGTTAGCGCCGGTAAGATATCCGGTCAGTATCAGGGTACGAATTTCTTGAAGATAATCGAAACGTTGTGGCCGCCAAAACCAAAGGTGTTGGTCAGTGCGGCGTTCACCTGACGATGTCTGGCTTTGTGGAAAGTGAAATCGAGGGTATTGTCGATTTCCGGGTCGTCGGTGAAGTGGTTAATTGTGGGTGGCACAATGTTATTTTGTACCGCGAGCAGGGTGGCAATCGATTCGATAACGCCTGCACCGCCCAGAAGGTGGCCAGTCATCGATTTGGTGGAGTTGATGCTGATTTTTGGCGCCAGCTCTCCAAAAAGCGATCGGATGGCTTTGCTCTCGGCAATATCGCCAAGCGGTGTTGATGTGCCGTGGGTGTTGATATGATCGATGTCGGCGAGCTGCATTCCTGCATCCTGCAATGCGCGTTTCATGCTGAGCAGGGCTCCCAGTCCTTCGGGATGGGGCGAGGTGATGTGGTTGGCGTCGGCTGACAGACCTGCGCCTGCCACTTCGGCATAAATTTTTGCTCCGCGTGCGCGGGCATGCTCAAGTTCTTCGAGGATGACGCCTCCGCCGCCTTCGCCAATCACAAAGCCGTCGCGGTCTTTGTCGAAAGGTCGGCTTCCGGTGGCAGGGTCATCGTTGCGGGTCGAAAG
>DAIOUP010000494.1:0-2059 GCA_036759465.1 Bacteroidales bacterium | reverse complement strand
ATGCTCAGGAAGAGCAACAGAAGTATTGGAAAAAATCGGGGAAAGTCGGCTTTAATTTCTCGCAGAGTCATTTGTCGAATTGGGCTGCGGGGGGACAAAGCGCTCTCAACAGCCTTGCACTTTTCCGTTATGAAGCAAATTATCTGAAAGAAACAGTAAAGTTTGACAATAACTTAGATATTAATCTGGGCTACAGCCTGATTGGTAAGCTCAAACCCATCAAAACCGACGATAAAATCGAAATTAACTCGGCTTATGGGCGCAAGGCAACAGAGACACTTTATTACAGCACTGCGTTCTCCTTCAAGTCGCAGCTAAGAGATGGTTTTAATTATGCCAAGGACAGCACGCATCCCATTTCAACACTTTTTGCTCCGGCTTATATAACTCTTGGTTTGGGTGGCGATTGGAAACCCAATGAGGTAATCTCGTTTACCTGGTTGCCGCTCACCGGCCGACTGACGATAGTAGCTGACGATTCGCTTTCGAAAGCCGGCGCTTTCGGCGTTGAAGCAGGAAAGAAGGTGCGTGCCGAACTGGGTTCGAAGGCAACAGTAAGGTTTAAGAAAGAGATTTTTCAAAACGTTACCCTAACATCGAAGCTTGAGCTCTTTTCTGATTATTTAAAAAACCCTCAAAATGTGGATGTTGACTTTCAGAATCTTCTCGTCATGAAGGTGAATAGCTGGATGAATGCCAATATTTCAGCCCACCTGATTTATGACGACGATATCCGCATAATGGACAAGAACGGAAAAACCGGGCCTCGCACACAATTTAAGGAAGTGCTGAGCATAGGTCTAAGCTACGCAATTTAGCATGAAACGCATCGGAATCATGTCGGACACCCACGGATATCTCCATCCGCGGGTGTTTGATTTTTTCAGTAAATGCGACGAGATTTGGCATGCCGGCGACATCGGTTCGCTTGAGCTTATCGATACACTTAGCAATTTCAAGCCCACGCGTGCAGTCTGGGGAAATATTGATGATCACAGGATAAGATCGTTTCTGCCGGAGAAACTGATTTTTGATTGCGAGGGGCTGAGCGTCATGATAATCCATATTGCAGGAAGGCCTGGAAAATACAGCCGTGAGGTAAAAGAAACCATAAAATCCCACAGACCAGGGTTATTGGTAGCCGGGCACAGCCATATCCTGCAGGTACAATTCGATGCTGCTGAAAAACTCATGTTTATCAATCCTGGAGCTGCAGGAATACATGGCTTTCATCACAAGTTAACCATGTTGCGTCTTGTAGTTGACGCAGGTCAGATGAAAGACCTGGAGGTATTTGAAATCGACAGGAATAATGTTATTACCTGATTCTGTCTGAAGAGCGAATGAGACGGATATCGCCACCTATCCCCCGCTGCGCCATGTAGTTGAACACCAGAGCTATGAGCGGCAGGAATACGCCAAACGAATATTGAGCTGCTGTACCGGCTTTTGTAGCTATTGCGTCGGTATAGTAAAAGAAAAGTAAAGCAATAAAAACGAGCAAGAGCATCATATGGATGCGCGTCAACTTAAGTTGACGGTCGAGGTTTTTGAACGAAAAGATAATTGCCACGGGCATTACGGTAAGAAGAAGTGTAAATAGCAGCGGCAGGATAGTAAAAGAGGAATCGAACAGCGGTTCGCTTGCCGGTACATGGTCAACGATCCGGTGAACAAAGAAAGTGAGCGTATGCAATTCACCATAATACCAGGCTATCGGAAAGAAAAACATCAACACCAGTGAAAGGCCTGAAAGCAAAAGGTAAACAGATTGTAATCGCTGAATCATGGGTTAAATTTTGAGCAAAAATAATGATTGAAAGGGCTGAACTGCGAATCAGGGAGTAAAAAGTAGATATGAGTCACAAACGCAGATTCCTGCAAAAAGTATTTGTTCTTTCGTAAATAAGCATTACTTTTGCCATGAATTCTTCACAAGATCTTTCCTGATCAGCGTTTAGGGCTTGCACAAAGCTTTACAAACCCAAAGATTCGTCCATTTTCATTTGACGTATTAAATTTTTCCCTTATGTATGATATTGTCGAGCTAAACAATAAG
>DAIOUP010000493.1:0-2079 GCA_036759465.1 Bacteroidales bacterium | reverse complement strand
ACATAATTCCTTGTGTACCAATTAAAAGGCTCGTATTCCAGTTTTGGCCCAAAATGTTGAATCTTCATCCTGTTGTGGTTCAGGGTTTAAAAATACGATTTAAAAGTATTTCGGTTTGTTTGTTACGATATTGGTTTTCTTTGCCCCGCAACGAGCTGATGCGATAGGTTCGAATGTTGCTGAATCCGCAAAACCACAGGGTGGCAGTTTTAATGCTGCGGATATCGCTGTTGCGGTACTTCAGCCTTAACCAGAACGAAGGCGAATCGCTGGTAACGATCAACTCGGCGGTGCGTCCTTTGAGCAGCTTGTCCCAATAAGGTCCTTTAGTGTGATACTTGAACGCAAAACCTGGAAGCAGCGTCCTGTCGAAAAAGCCTTTTAATATTGCAGGCATGCTTCCCCACCAAACCGGGTAAATAATAACCCATTTTTCGCACCAGATAATGTTTTGCTGAGCTTCAAGGAGGTCAGGCTCCAATGCCTGAACCTCGTTATACCCCATAAACAGGTTAGGATTAAAATTCATCTCGCCCAGTTTCTGCATTCGTACCTCGTGACCGGCACGGCGTGCCTTGTCGGCATAAGCTTCGGCAATACTGCCATTGTAGCTTTCGTTAAGCGGATGACCGAGTAAAATATATATCTTCATTGCTTAATGTTCTTAGTTAAAACCTGATTCTGTAAAGAAACATTGGCATAAAGCCTTGCTGATATACATAGTATAGCTCGTTTTTGCGCGGATCGTATGCTTCCATGAAAATACTACGGTTGCCGGTTACATTTTGTAAATCGATTGCCCATTCCTGCCAGATTTTTCTTCCATTGCTTTTTATCCCGATACGAAAATCGGAGCGGATATAGTCGTCATATTTTTCCTCGTAGGCACGTGTCCAATCCCGCACTTCCTCGCCTTTTTGTGCAGATGCGCCGAAGTCGACCGGTACAGTGCGTCTGCCGCCTGCCCAAACGAACTTTCCGTCGAGGGTAAGGGTCAGCTTTTCGTTAAGTTTGAGTTCGTAACCTCCAAGTGCATTAAAAACGTAGTTGCCGTTGAATGCAGTATTGCGCCAAACCCCATCGTAGCCGGTATATCTGGCATCGAACAGAGAGGCAGTGAGCAGCATATACCAACCCTTGCTCAAAAACTTTTCCACAGTAAGCTCAAGGCCATAGTTTCGTCCTTTGCCTTGATTTACAAGGCTATCGAGTTTTGGAGTTCCAAACTGATCACCAAAATTAAGCGTCGAAAATTCCGGGAAATCAGGCTTAACAGGTGCGTTAAAAAGGTATTGGTGGTAAGCCTCGGTTTTAATTCGGAAACCTTCGCCAAGCAATTGCTGAAAACCAATTACCTGATGAAAGCTTCGGGTCATATCCAACTTTTCGTTGGTACGAAGGTAGGTTCCCGATTGTGGCAGATAAGCCTGAGAAAAATAAACCGCACGCGGCTGCAGCTGGCTGTGTAGTCCTGCACCCGCAGTAATAACGGCAGTTTCCGAAACCTTGTAATTAAGTCCGATGCGTGGCTCGGCACTTAGCTGGCTATTAATTGCGGCAAGCTGAAAATGCAGGCCGGCATTTACCGATATACGACTTCCAAACGCATGTTGCGACTGAATGTATGCCCTGTATAACATCATTTGTCCGTCAACATCCGATCTGGTAATGAACTTCTGGTAAGTTTTTGAGAAAACGCTGTCAACATAATCCAGACCAAAAAAATCGATATTCAACCCGGCCATATAGCTGGAGCCAGGGCCAATTTTTCCGCGCAGTTGCGTGGTTAACGAAAGTTTGGATTCCGACTCATATCCCCTGTAAAACGGCTTAAATGCATCCGAAACTACCGAATCGAGCACGGCCTCCGAGAAGATCCGCTGCCACGATATGGTAGAGCGTAGTCGAGTTTTCTCGGTTGGAAACCATGTATGGGTTAAACCGATTACTCCAAGTCCCGACCCAAAGTCGGTAGCAGTACCCCTGAAGTTGTACTGATTAGCAGCTGTATCGCTCAGGTCTCTTCCAAGTTTTATCAGGCTTTGCCCCCAAAGACCGATAAGTTTGAATCGTCCGTAC
>DAIOUP010000492.1:0-2090 GCA_036759465.1 Bacteroidales bacterium | reverse complement strand
GCAATGTTCACGATCAATAAAAACATTGAAACATGACCAATACAGACGAAAATATCAGAAAAGAAGAAGGATACGAGGTGGATACCGCCACCAACGTTCGCCTGATCAAGGACCATGAATACGACGGGATTAAGGAATTGGACAATGACATGCCTTCCTGGTGGGTTTGGTTGTTCATCATTACCATAGCGTTTTCACTGATTTATCTTGTCAGGCTTTGGGTCTTTCGTGCCGACGACCTCCTGCAGGAGAAAGAGTTTCAGAAAGAAATGGCTGCTGCTCCGAAGGCGAACAAACCTGTTGAGGAGTTGGCTATGGCATGGCTGGACGACGATATGTCGTTGAACAATGGCAAGGAAACATGGACAAAGATTTGTGCCGTTTGCCATCTAGCAGACGGCGGCGGACTTGTCGGCCCAAATATGACCGATAATTACTGGATTCACGGCAACAAGGTTGAAGACCTCTTTGCCGTTGTGACCAACGGAGTTATCGAAAAGGGCATGATTCCCTACAAAGATCAACTCTCGCCACGTCAGCGCCTCGAAGTCATCAGCTACATTATGCTTCGCCTGCATGGCACAACGCCAGCAACACCCAAAGAGCCTCAGGGCGAACTCATTGAGTAAATGCAGCATTCATTTGCCGCGCATTTCATCTTACTGTGATAACTAACTGGACTTAGTGTTGATGTATACGGGTAATTCGCTGTTAAACAGCGAATTACCCGTTAATAATCTTTTCAGCCATGACAACCGGCATTCAATCAGAAGATCAACATGAATCGTTTCGCGACCGGCTTGGCACGGTAGGCGAAGGAGGAAAACGCATTTGGATTTATCCTAAAAAGCCAAAGGGCAGTTATTACAAGAAACGCTGGGCAGTTGCCATCATTTTGCTTGCCTTTTTCTTTATTGCCCCATGGGTAAAGTATCAGGACGAACAGTTTTTGCTGCTCAATGTACTACAAAGGAAGTTTATACTCTTTGGACAGATTTTCTGGCCTCAGGATTTTCATCTCATCGTATTAGGCCTTATCACACTGATCGTTTTCATTATTCTGTTTACGGTTATTTATGGTCGACTTTTCTGTGGTTGGGCCTGTCCGCAAACAATCTTTATGGAGTTTGTTTTCCGGCAGATCGAATACCTGATTGAAGGCGACGCCCATCAGCAGAAAAAGCTTGCCCGTCAGGTCTGGAGCTTTGAAAAAATTTGGAAAAAGACAACCAAGCATGCAGTTTTTTTCTTCATTGCATTTATAATCTCCAATACTTTTCTTGCATATCTCATAGGCTCTGACCGTTTGAAAACGCTGGTGCTCGATGGGCCGCTCCCTCATCTTTCAACTTTTATTCCTCTTGTTATTTTCTCTGGCGTCTTTTATTTCATTTTTGCTTTCTTCCGCGAGCAGGTGTGTCTCATAGCCTGTCCTTACGGTCGTCTGCAGGGCGTATTGCTCGACACCAAGTCGATCGTTGTGGCTTACGATTACAAGCGCGGCGAACCCCGCGGCAAGCATAACCCACTCGAAGACAGACCGCTTAGTGGTAAAGGCGATTGCATAGATTGTTCAAGTTGTATCACAGTGTGCCCCACGGGTATCGACATCAGAAACGGCACACAGCTCGAATGCGTCAATTGCACAGCTTGCATGGATGCCTGCGACACGATTATGGATAAGGTCAAATTGCCGCGCGGACTGATCCGCTATGCCAGCGAAAAGGGCATTGCCGAAGGTCACAACAATCTGGTAAATGCCCGAAGCATAGCATATTCCGTTGTACTGCTGCTACTTATAACACTTATGACTTCTTTGTTCTTCTTCCGAAGCGAAGTAGAAGCAACCATGCTGAGGGTACCTGGCACCATGTTTCAGGAATATGGCCCGGAACGTTTGTCGAATATCTACAAAGTTCAGCTTGTCAATAAAACCCGAAATGATGTGGACGCCAGCCTTCGTCTCGACAACCATAGTGGCGAGATTATAATGATGGGAGGTCCGCTCAAAGTGCCCGGAGGCAGTATGATTGAAGCGAACTTCCTGGTTGTAATTCACCGCGACAGTCTGAAAATGAGCAGCACACCGC
>DAIOUP010000491.1:334-2103 GCA_036759465.1 Bacteroidales bacterium | reverse complement strand
CCGTGATCAACACCACGCGCGAAAACCTTCAAGTCAGCCTCGATCTGCCCTTCGATTATGTGGCTGTTGCCAACCGCAGTTTGCCGGCCGATGTACTGCGCAATTTACCCCAGCTTTCAGCCTGGCTCGTTCCTGTAGCCAACAATGGACGCATCGGGCTTTACCGTCTTAACCGCAACGCCGGCCCCAACCAACTGACCGCGCTGATCGTTCCCTCGATGGTTGAGCACATGCCAACAATGCCCGACAGCTTAGACATTGATGCTGATACCGAGTATTTCGAACTTACCAAAATGCCTTTTACGAGTTTGGGAAATATGCGTGCCATTGCCTTCGAAGCCAAGGCTAAGGCGCAAACAACCCCTGTGAAAGACCTTCATCTGGTGGTCGACATCAGCAACGATGGTGGCAATGAGTATTACGATAGTTTCCGTCTTGATCCCTTTTTCGAAGAATCGCGAAGCGTAACATTTGTCGGGGCTTACATCAACTTACCCCAGTTCGAAAAGCCAGGCGCCAAGTTGAAGTGTTATCTTTGGAATGCCGGCCGTAATCATATCATCCTGAAAAATCCGCTAGTTGAAATCATGCATTTCGAAAACCTTAAAACCCATAAACAATGAAAAACATTGATCAGTACAACCTCGTGGGCAAGCGCGTGATTGTGCGGGTTGACTTCAACGTTCCGCTGAACGAAAAATTTGAAGTAACCGACGACACCCGCATCCGCGCTGCCATTCCTACCATCAAAAAAATTCTTTCCACAGGCGGCTCAGTCATCCTGATGTCGCATCTGGGTCGCCCAAAGGATGGTCCAACCGACAAGTATTCGCTTCGCCATGTGATTCCCACCCTGGAAAAACACCTTGGCCTGAAAGTCAAATTTGCTCCCGATTGCATTGGCGAGGAGGCTCAGCAATTGGCCCAGGCCCTTCAGCCCGGCGAAGTGCTCCTACTCGAAAACCTTCGTTTTTATAAAGAAGAAGAAAAAGGCGACGAAAACTTTGCCAAAAAACTGGCGCTGCTGGCCGATGTATATGTGAACGATGCCTTTGGCACCGCTCACCGGGCACATGCCTCAACAGCCATCATTGCCCGCTTTTTCCCGGGTGCCTCGCTCTTTGGCTACCTGATGCAGGACGAAGTGGCCAGCCTCGAGAAGGTTACCGTCAATCCCGAAAAACCTTTTACTGCCGTGCTCGGCGGCGCCAAAGTTTCAGGTAAGATCGAAATCATCAACAACCTGCTCGACAAGGTGGACAACCTCATCATCGGCGGCGGCATGATGTTTACCTTTATCAAGGCCATGGGCGGACAGGTGGGCAATTCGCTGATTGAGGACGAGCTGATGGAAACTGCCCTGAAAGCCGTTGAGAAAGCCAAAGCGCTGGGTATCAACCTGCTTATTCCGACTGATGCCGTTGCCGCCGACAAATTTGATAACGAAGCCGAGCAAAAAGTTGTACCTTCTAACCAGATACCCGATGGCTGGATGGGCCTCGACATCGGACCTGAAACATTGAAACAGTTCAGCGAGGTTATTCTCAACTCCAAAACCATTCTCTGGAACGGCCCCATGGGCGTATTCGAATTCCCCAATTTTGCTGTTGGAACACGCGACGTTGCCCATGCCATCGTAAAAGCCACCTCGAGCGGCGCTTTCTCGCTGGTAGGCGGTGGCGATTCGGTAGCCGCTGTGAACAAATACGATCTTGCCGACAAGGTAAGCTATGTTTCGACCGGCGGAGGCGCCATGCTCGAATACATCG
>DAIOUP010000491.1:0-324 GCA_036759465.1 Bacteroidales bacterium | reverse complement strand
ATCGAAGGCAAGGTGCTGCCCGGCGTGAAAGCCATTCAGGAAGGCATCTGATCAGTTTGCCTGTAAAATTGACAAACAATAACAAAACAAGGCAGCCCGTAAAGGCTGCCTTGTTGTTTTTGATGACCTATCAAATTCAGTTTAGGCGGTAATTTACATAAACATTAAAGCTGCGTCCAGGAGCGTATAGCGGGCTGGGCGGTGTGGTTGTGCGCATCGCACGGCTGAGGTGTTCGCGGTAAACTTCGTTGAGCAGGTTAGTAGCTGAAACCTTAAGGTTTAGGTTGCTGAGTATGGCATAGCTGACGGCCAGGTCAAGCACAT
>DAIOUP010000490.1:0-2103 GCA_036759465.1 Bacteroidales bacterium | reverse complement strand
AGCCTTTCTGAATGGCATATTGCGCCAGCTTTGCCTTGTACTTGTAGGGGTCTGATTCGTCGATACGTTTTTCCGACAATACGCTGCGAAGCACATTCATGTATTCTTCCGAGTCAATTTCCTGCAATCCGATCTGGATGATTAGCTCTGGGATTTTTTTCTGTCGCAGGGCAAAAATGATCTTGTTTCTGCCCCATTTGTTGTGCCGAAGTTTTCCCAACGCAAAAGAACGGACAAAACGGTCTTCATCGATATATCCCTCATTTTCAAGCTTAACAATGATTTGCTCAATCACATCGGGACGAGCTTTCCAGCTGAAGAGCTTTTCTCTTATTTCGTGTATGCAACGTTCTTGATAGTCGCAAAAATTACGGGCCTTTTGCAGTAGGTATTCGTTTTCGGGAGCCATAGGCATAAAACGCTTAAACCATGCAAGATAAGCGATTTAGACCTGAATTGCAAGTTTCGGATTAATTGGAAAAATAGTGCAGCGTCAGATCGAAGACGAGCACTGAATTGGCGGGTATGCCGGGCATGGATTGATTGCCATAGCCTAAAGGCGACGGAACATAAAGGCTGATTCGGCCACCGCTGCCAATGAGTGGCAATCCCTGCTGCCAGCCTTTAATCAATCCGACAAGTTGAAACGACACAAACTCTCCACTATCGAAAGTATTTCCATTGAGCAGCTTGCCGGTATAGCTCACTGTAACCGTAGAACTTAGATTAGGCCTTTGTTCCGATCCCTGTCGGTGCACATAGTAGTACAAACCGCTCTCCAGATGGCTCGCCTGAATATTGTTGTCGGCAAGATACTGCTCGATGAGGGCTATATCGTTGTGCAGCTGATGATTATCGTCTTCTTTCTTGCAGGAAGCAATCAGCAGAAAGGGCATTAATAGAAAAAAGAACAGGCTCTTTTTCATATCATCCAAATTTTTCAATGAGCTCATCAACCAGTTTGGGCAAACCAATTCCTGCCTTTTCCCTTATGGTGACAACGTTCTTCATGTAATAGGGGGCCTCTGCCTTTGGGTCGACTAAAAAGACCGGAATACTATTTTTGGCATAATCGAGCAGTCCGGCTGCAGGGTAAACCTGCAACGAGGTTCCTACCACAATCATAATATCTGCCTGACGAACAATCTGAATGGCAAGGCCGATGTTAGGCACTGCCTCGCCAAACCACACGATGTGAGGCCTGAGCTGTGAGCCTTCTTCGCATTTGTCGCCCCATTTAAGTTCCCAATTGTCAAGGGTATACACTAAATTCGGGTTTTTTGTGCTTCTGGCTTTTTTTAGTTCGCCATGCAGGTGCAGCACCCGGCCCGATCCGGCGCGTTCGTGAAGGTCATCGACGTTTTGGGTAACGATATCGGTGATAAAATGCTGTTCGAGCCTTACGAGGGCTTTGTGACCATCGTTAGGTTGAACTTCAAAGAGTTGTTTACGGCGCTCGTTGTAAAATTCGAGCACAAGATGCGGATTTCTTTCCCATGCCTGTGGTGTGGCAAGGTCCTGAAAACGATGCGTGCGCCACAAACCATCTCCATCGCGAAAGGTACGGATGCCGCTCTCGGCGCTGATACCGGCACCGCTCAAAACAACAATATTTTTCATTGAAAAACCGGGCCTCATAGTAGAGAACCCGGTTACAAAAATAACAGAAATAAGGTGTTTAGCGCTTAAGTAAGCGTTAGAAGAGCTTCATATCGTCGAGTACTTTCATCAGCGATTTTACGCTGTCCGATGATTCATAGAGCAATTTCTTCTCGTCTTTATTGAGGTCAACTTCAATGATTTCCTGAATACCTTGACGGCCAAGCTTTACCGGAACACCAAGATAAACGTCGTTCAGGCCATATTCGCCCTGCAAAAAGGCGCATACGGGGAATACGCGGTTCTGGTCGTCGACAATGGCTTCGGCCATTTGTGCAGCGGCCGCACCCGGAGCGTACCATGCAGAGGTACCCATGAGGTTTACCAGCTCGCCGCCGCCTTTTTTGGTGCGCTCAACAATCTTGTCAAGCTCTTCTTTTCCAAGCAGTTCTGTCACTGGAATGCCGCTGATCGAAGTGTATCGGGGTAGCGGCACCATAGTGT
>DAIOUP010000489.1:0-2104 GCA_036759465.1 Bacteroidales bacterium | reverse complement strand
GGGCAAACATATGGGCGGATTGCTAAACCGGGCAATTGATGACGGATATACCAAACTAATTGAATCCGATTGGCGGCACGACAGATTTTTCCTTAAACAATTTTTCAGCGGTATGTTTATCACCATTGTGATGACAGGTCTTGATCAGGATATGATGCAAAAAAACCTCAGCTGCCGGTCTCTTGCCGATGCCAGAAAAAATGTGCTCAGTCTAGGTGCTCTGCTCATACCTGTCAATATTCTGTTTCTGCTTCTTGGCGCATCGCTCTACATATATGCAATCGATAGCGGAATTAATCTCAATTTTCCATCCGACGAACTTTTTCCAAAACTCGCCATAGAGCATTTCGGAAGTATTGCATCTGTAATATTCTTTATTGGTCTCATTGCTGCTGCATTTTCCAGTGCCGACGGCGCCATAACTGCACTCACTACATCCACTGTTTTTGATATACTGGGCCGGAAAAATGATTCATCAGGTGACGAACCTTCGTTAAGAAGGCTGCGCTACTTGATACATTTTTTTATTTCTTCGCTGATTATTCTCATCAACGTTCTTTTCAGAAATATCAACGATAAAGCAGTAATCGACAGCCTTTTCACCATTGCCGGCTACACCTACGGCCCGCTGCTGGGCCTGTTTGCCTTCGGCATTTTCACCGATATTAAGGTGAGCGACCGGCTCGTTCCGGTAGTGGCGTTGCTCGCTCCGGCAATCACCTGGCTCGTGAATTCCTCCTCGGTAGAGCTGCTGCATGGCTATCGCTTTGGCTTCGAATTGCTTATTCTAAACGGAGCATTGTCATTTCTGGGATTATGGCTCATTCGAAAACCCAATAAAAAATAACAAACCATTCAATCAATAGTACGATGAAAAATTTCAGATTTACAGCATTGGCGCAAACACTGGATCGCCAGGTCCCTCCGGTGAATTATCCTGCGGATAAGATCTCCGATTATTTTGGGTCGATGGTTTTCAATAACGAAACCATGATGGAATACCTCACCAAGGAAGCATTCCGCTCATTGCAACAAACAATCAGCAGCGGGGCGCGCATCGAACGCCGCATTGCCGATCAGGTGGCCTCGGCTATGAAAGCCTGGGCATTGCGCCATGGTGCCACTCATTATACCCACTGGTTTCACCCCTTAACTGGCTCAACGGCCGAAAAACACGATGCCTTTATTAATCCGCTTCCAAGTGGTAAAGCCATAGAGGAGTTCTCAGGATCTTCGCTCATTCAGCAAGAGCCTGATGCATCCTCATTTCCCAGCGGCGGCATCCGAAGCACCTTCGAAGCCCGTGGATATACGGCCTGGGATCCTACCAGCCCGGCATTTATCATGGAACATACCCTTTGTATTCCAACGATATTTGTTTCATACACTGGCGAATCGCTCGACTACAAAACCCCGCTGCTCAAATCGATGGATGCATTGGATAAAGCAGCGGTTAAAGTTTGCCAACTTTTCGACAAAAACATCACCAAGGTATATCCCACTCTAGGCTGGGAGCAGGAGTATTTTCTTGTCGACTCGGCCCTTTATGCTGCACGCCCCGACCTCGTTTTGGCCGGCCGCACGGTGTTCGGACATTCGTCCGCAAAGGATCAGCAACTTCACGATCACTATTTCGGCACCATCCACAGCCGTGCACGCGCTTTTATGCGCGACCTCGAAATTGAGTCGCACAAGCTTGGTATCCCGCTAAAGACCAGGCATAACGAAGTGGCGCCCAGCCAGTTCGAATGTGCTCCGGTTTATGAGGAAGTCAATGTGGCTGTTGACCACAATCAGCTCCTGATGCACCTCCTGGACAAGGTTTCGCGCAAGCACCATTTTAAAGTGCTTCTCCATGAAAAGCCTTATGATGGTGTTAACGGCAGCGGAAAACATAACAACTGGTCGATGGCCACCAATTCAGGCGAAAACCTCTTGTCTCCCGGGAAAACTCCTCAGGAAAACCTCAGGTTTATGGCCGTGCTGACCATTATCCTCAAGGCCGTGCACGAATATGAAGAGCTGCTCCGCGGAAGCATTGCTTCGGCAAGCAACGATCTGCGCCTTGGCGGCAACGAGGCTCCACCGGCTATCATGTCGGCAT
>DAIOUP010000488.1:0-2105 GCA_036759465.1 Bacteroidales bacterium | reverse complement strand
ACATGAAGTTTTATCAATCGAAAAGGGATTTATTGATGCTAAAAAATTGATATAAATCAAAAAAATATCGCAAAAACCTATAAACCAAATATATAGAAAAACAGCGCCCAGGAACGAAATTATTCAACCTTTGTTAAAAAACGTTATAAGTGTTAACAAAATCTAAAGAGGGATGTTTGCCACGAAATGGTATCTGAGCACGACAAAGGTCAAAAAAACTGAAGATGGTTTTTCTCAACCGTCTGCACCCAAAAAAGAACCGATCGCTTTAGCCTGGGTAATTTAGTTGTGAGAGCCGCTCGGATAATGATCCGGCAAATATCAGTTACGATTTTGGGCAGCATCATAGACGGGGTAGTGTCCTGTTTGTCGAAAGAAAGCCGCGATAAAAGAACAGAAAAACAATGACATAAATCATTGGTTAAGCCATTCACAAGGACACTGGTATTTTTTTGGATTGCTCCATATTACCATGTCGGCACGCCTTGATAGTTTAGGAACACCATGAATGGTTGAGGCATCAATGAATAATTGAAATGTTATTTTTGCGCCTTCGTAAAAAACAACCCTTAATCCCTATGTGCGGAATAGTTTGTGTGTTTGATCTGAAAACTGATGCCCAGTCCATGAGGCCGCAGATTCTCGATATGTCGAAAAAGGTGCGGCATCGTGGCCCCGATTGGTCGGGCATCTATGCCGGCGAAAAGGTGCTCATGGCACACGAGCGCCTGGCCATTGTTGACCCCATTTCGGGTGGTCAGCCACTATACAATGAAGACAAAACCGTGGTTTTGGCCGTCAATGGCGAGATATACAACCATATGGAGCTGCGCAGCCAGCTCACAAGGCCTTACAAGTTACGCACCCAGTCGGATTGCGAGGTGATCCTTGCCCTATACGAAGAAAAGGGGGTTGACTTCCTTGATGAGCTCAACGGCATCTTTGCCTTCGCACTATACGACAGCCGCAATAATACCTATCTCATTGCCCGAGACCATATCGGTATCATTCCTTTATACATCGGGTGGGATAAGTTTGGCAACTTCTATTCTGCCTCCGAGCTCAAGGCGCTCGAAGGGGTGTGCAATCGCATCGAAAACTTTCCTCCCGGACACTATTATCACAGCCCGACCGGTCAATTTGTGCGCTGGTATAAGCGGGAATGGACCGAATATGATGCCGTAAAAGACAATAGCACGGACCTTCAGGTGCTTCGCGAAGCCCTTGAGGCCGCCGTACACCGCCAGCTTATGTCCGACGTGCCTTACGGTGTATTGCTCTCCGGCGGCCTCGACTCATCGGTCATCTCTGCTATTGCCAGCCGTTTTGCTCCCAAGCGCATCGAAAGCGGCGACCAGCAAACTGCATGGTGGCCTCGGTTGCACAGCTTTGCCGTAGGTCTCGAAGGCTCGCCCGACCTGGCTGCCGCCCGCAAGGTGGCCGATCACCTCGGAACGGTTCATCACGAAATTAACTACACTGTTCAGGAAGGTCTCGATGCCATCCGCGACGTCATCTATCACATAGAAACATACGACGTTACAACCATACGGGCCTCTACACCCATGTATCTGATGGCCAGAGTCATAAAGTCGATGGGCATCAAAATGGTTCTTTCAGGCGAAGGGGCCGACGAGGTATTCGGCGGTTACCTTTATTTTCACAAAGCGCCTAATCCTCAAGCATTTCACGAAGAAACGGTGCGTAAGCTGAGCAAACTTCACCTCTACGACTGTTTGCGGGCCAACAAGTCTCTAGCAGCCTGGGGTGTAGAGGGGCGTGTGCCTTTCCTCGACAAGGAGTTTCTCGATGTGGCCATGCGTC
The DNA here is from genome assembly GCA_036759465.1 of Bacteroidales bacterium. Taxonomy (GTDB): domain Bacteria; phylum Bacteroidota; class Bacteroidia; order Bacteroidales; family F082; genus JALNZU01. Next base: position 281 of record DAIOUP010000488.1, on the reverse strand, counting down.
TTAATCCGGCCGACAAGAAGCCCGGCAACGGACGCATTGAAAAATGGGTGCTGCGTAAAGCCTTCGAAGACTACCTGCCTGCCGAAGTGGTCTGGCGCCAGAAAGAGCAATTCTCCGACGGGGTGGGCTATAACTGGATCGACAGCCTGAAAAAATTGGTGAACGAACAGGTGAGCGACGGCAGATGGCCAGCGCCCGTTTCCGCTTTCCGGTCAACACGCCCCAAAGCAAAGAGGAATATTTTTATCGCAGCATCTACAGCGAGCACTTCCCTTCCGAAA
>DAIOUP010000487.1:0-2110 GCA_036759465.1 Bacteroidales bacterium | reverse complement strand
GCTGTAGCCGCGTTGTTCAATCCCTTCCTATATTTTCTTTCAGAGAACTATGGCCTCAAGCTCGTTTCGCCCACGCTGAGCTCCGTTATCATCGCCATGATACCTGTGTTTATGCCGCTGGTTGCTTTTTTCACCCTGCGCGAACGCGTCAGTCTGATCAATATCATGGGGCTCTTTGTTTCGTTTGCTGGTGTACTGGTCATGGTTGTCGACCGCAGCTTCAACCTTAGTGCATCACCACTCGGATTGGCGCTACTTTTTATGGCTGTTGGCAGTGCGCTGGTTCATGGCATTATCCTGCGCAAACTCACTTTCAGCATGGAGCCACTGGCTATTATCGCTGTTGAAAACAGCATTGGCGCCATCTACCTTATCCCGTTCTTGTTTTTCACCGGTGGAGCGCAAGCATTTGTGCTTCCGTTAAATGGAGAGCTCTTTATAAACTTATTTGCACTGGGTATCTTTGCCAGTTCGGCGGCTTATGTTTTTTATGCAGCCACAGTGAAGCAGTTTGGTATTACCAGAGCAAATTTTTACGCCAATCTGATTCCGGTTTTTACAGCATTTTTTAGTTGGCTACTGTTAGGTGAAATTATCGGGCTTGACAAATTGGTTGGAATCACGCTTGTAATCTTCGGTGTAGTTTTGGCTCAAAAACGAAGTAAAATATCCATAATACAATGAAAAAAGTATTGGTTCTGGGCGGAGGCCTTGTAGGTCGTCCTATGGCGCTCGACCTTCACGAAAGCGACGGTTTTGCAGTTACCGTGGCCGATTATTCGGATTCTGCAATACAAAAACTGCAAGGCGTGGGCATCTCAACCATTAAGGCTGATCTTTCGGATCTGTCGGGACTGGAAAGTCTGATCAGTGGTTTTGATCTGTTTATCAATGCCGTACCCGGCAGCCTCGGTTTTAAAACCCTCAAAGTGCTTGCCGGAAGCGGAAAATCGGTGGTGGATATTGCCTTCTATGCCGACGATCCACGTCAACTCGACCAAATCGCCAGGTCCTCGGGCAGTTGTATTATTTGCGATATGGGCGTGGCGCCCGGTATGAGCCATCTGCTGAGTGGATATGCAGCGTCGAAGCTAAGCCAGATTGAGGACCTGCGAATTCTCGTTGGCGGATTGCCGGTGCAGCGCAGCCTGCCCTGGCAATACAAGGCGGTTTTCTCCCCTTCTGATGTAATCGAAGAATACACACGTCCGGCGCGCTTAGTCCGCGATGGCAAAATCATTGAAAAAGAAGCGCTATCCGAATCAGAACTCATTGATTTCGAAGGCATCGGAACGCTCGAGGCCTTTAACAGCGACGGCCTTCGCACCCTCGCCCATACGATAAGTGCAAAAAACATGGCGGAGAAAACCCTTCGCTATCCGGGGCATATCGATGCAGTGAAACTACTTCGCGATAGCGGATTTTTTGACACAAAACCAATTCAGGTGGCAGGAAATCAGGTTATTCCACTGGATATTACCTGCACTTTGCTATTTGAACAATGGAGGCTGCAACCCGGAGAGGCTGATCTTACCGTGATGCGCATTGTAGCCCATGGCATTTCGCACGAGGGGAAAAAGATAAGCATGCGCTGGGATTTGCTCGATCATTATGATATACGCAAAGGTGTTCACTCCATGGCGCGAACAACAGGCTATGCAGCCACGGCGGCGTTAAGGATGATTGCGGCAGGACTTTTTAAAAAACCAGGCATACACATGCCTGAACATATCGGGGCTGAAGAAAATCTTGTGAAATTTATGCTTTCCGATATGGAAAAAAGAGGCATCGTCTATCATTTTTTCGAACAGATAGAAAATTAATCATGATAACCAGCCGGGCAAATCCAAAGATTAAACAACTGTTGCAGCTGCAGAAGCCCCGCGAAAGGCGGGCTCAGGGTATTGTGGTAATCGAAGGTATGCGCGAATTGCGCAGGGCGGCCGCCTCTGGCTGGAGTTTTACGGAACTTTATATATGTGATGAACTATTAAAGTTAGCCGACAGAAACTTTGCCGAAGAACTGGCCAAGCAGTGCCGCACCGAACGCATCAGTCGCGAAGTCTTTGAGCATATCGCCTACCGTGAAAACTCGGATGGGATTTTGGCA
>DAIOUP010000486.1:0-2111 GCA_036759465.1 Bacteroidales bacterium | reverse complement strand
AATGTGTTAAAGCCAGAACCGCAAAAATCAACATAACTGAAAACCGTAACAAACGATTGCAACTCCCTGAGCGTCAAAAGCAATCTTTTGGCTTGCCGATTAAACATTTATTGCTTTACTTTGTTTCAGCTTTCGCAGAGCCTTAGAAACCAAATGGTTTAAACATGAAAAGAAAGCGTGATCGCATCATCAGCGGCTTTTCGAAGCTCCTCAAGGAAGAGAAGCTCAAGCTGGTGGCCGAATATTTTGAGAATCCCGGCGAGGTTGTCAGCCTGCTGAAGAGTTTCTGGCATTCCGATGAGGAAAAGCAGAAACTGTTCGACGAGTTTAGCGAAAACACCCTCACCAATTTTGTCATTCCCTACGGTGTAGCTCCCAATGCGATGATTAACGGGCAAACCTATCTGGTACCCATGGTCATCGAAGAAAGTTCGGTGGTGGCTGCAGCCTCGGCCGCTTCGAAGTTCTGGAGCGAGCGCGGCGGTTTCCGGTCGGAAGTAGTCGATACCAAAAAGGTGGGACAGGTGCATTTCAGCTGGAGCGGACGAGCCGCTGTGCTGCATGGCCTGATGCCTGAGCTGAGGCAGCACCTGATATCGGCCGTAAAACATATCACCGCCAATATGGAAAAACGCGGTGGCGGCGTGCTGGAAATAGAACTGAAAGACTTCACCAGGGAGATTGAGAACTATTTCCAGCTGCTGGTTACTTTCGAAACAAAGGACAGCATGGGCGCCAACTTCATCAACTCGGTGCTCGAAGAATTTGCTCAGGCGCTTAAAGTGTTCATGGCCAACCGCCTGGAACTGTCCGACGAACAGCGTCAGGTGGAAATCATCATGTCGATTTTGTCGAACTACACACCCGAATGCCTTGTGCGCACCTGGGTAGAATGTCCGCTCAGCCAGCTCGACAATGTGGATGAAACACTCAGCGGGGAGGCCTTTGCACGTAAGTTTGAGAAAGCGGTGCGCATTGCTCAGGTCGACGTTTACCGCGCCACCACACACAACAAAGGCATATATAACGGTATCGACGCCGTGGCCATTGCCACCGGCAACGATTTTCGCGCCATAGAAGCGGCCGGCCATGCTTTTGCCAGCCGCGACGGACAATACCGCAGCCTCTCGCGGGTTGAGATTGAAGACGGCATGTTTCGCTTCATCCTCGAGGTGCCCATGGCGGTGGGCACGGTTGGCGGCCTCACCAGCCTGCATCCGCTGGCCAAATACTCGCTCGATATGCTGGGCAATCCGTCGGCCCGCGAACTGATGATGATCGCCTCGGCCATGGGTTTGGCCAACAACTGGTCGGCCGTGCGTTCGCTCACCACCAAAGGCATACAGGCCGGGCATATGAAGATGCACCTTTTCAACATTCTCAACCACTTCAAGGCCACCGACGAGGAAAAGGCCGCCGCTGCCGAATACTTCAAAGACCAAAAGGTGTCGTTTGCCGGCGTTGCACAATACCTGACGTCCATCCGCAAATAATACCGCATGGCTAATGTTTTCCGTTCCAACGGCAAACTGCTGATCTCAGGAGAATACCTTGTATTGCGCGGGGCGCTGTCGCTTGCCCTGCCGCTCAGGCTGGGCCAAAGCCTCGAAGTGCAGCGCGAAGAAGCCCACGGCCACCCTCATCTGCTTTGGTCGGCTCTTGCGCCCGGCGGAAAACCCTGGTTTAAAACCAGTTTCGAGCTACCCTCCTTCGACATCATTGGCACCGACGACCGTGAGAAAAGCGCCCGCCTGCAAACAGTGCTGCTCACCCTAAACAGCCTCAAGCCCGAAGCCTTCGACCCCGAATACAGCTATAAAGTGATTACCCGGCTCGACTTTGAGCCACACTGGGGTATGGGATCAAGCTCCACCCTGCTGGCTGCCCTTGCGCGCTGGGCCAAATGCGACGCCCATACCCTGCTCAACCTTTCGTTGGGCGGATCGGGTTACGACATTGCCTGTGCAACATCATCAAAACCAATACTCTATCGCAGAGACGGCATAAGACCCGTGGTTCAGCCCACTAATTTTTATCCGTCTTTTCACGAACAAATTTATTTTGTCTATCAGGGTCAGAAGCAAGATTCAAACCACGAGATTGTCAACTTC
>DAIOUP010000485.1:0-2114 GCA_036759465.1 Bacteroidales bacterium | reverse complement strand
CATTGACATTGGGCGGATAAGCCATATTGCCGGTAAAAACCAAATCGTATTGCTTTACTGAGTCAACAGGGGCAAAAAACGTCTGATCTACACCATTCGGAACAATTAAAATTTCATGATTATTCGGATGAGGTATAAGATCGCGATCGGGCAGGCTGATAATGGTTTTCAGGTCAAAAAGCTCAAATACTTCTTTCTCGTAATTCTTAAGTCTTTGATATTCTGCGCGATAAATAAACTTAAAAGGCCATTTTGCGACTTCAGCCCTTCGCGCCATACCTTTACTGAAAACATCCTGATAGTCGATGGCTTTTGGCAGGGGTATGTTTTTCAGATATTCAGCCACTCTGAGAAGTTGTCCGTAAAGGATATCGGGCTTATGGGTGGCGATAAGTTCATTAATCTGGCGTTGGGCCGATTTGCTGAAAAAATAACCAACCTGAATAGGCCTGCCTATGAAGACTGATTTAAGGATGTTCCAAAGAATCACTCCAGGTCTAAGCTGAATGAAGGTTATCGATTTACAATAGGGCTGCAATGCCCTGAAAGCCTTTTGTTTATCAGTATTTGAACTGGTGTTTAGGGCGCACAGGTATATCTCATGTTGTTTTGAGAGGCACCTGATCTGATGGAATGCCCTTAGTTTGTCGCCTTTCTCGAGTGGCCAGGGAATTCGTGATAGAAGTAAAAAAATCTTCATTGAATCGGCTTAGGCAGTGCGAAGATAAGGCAGTGTTTTCAAGCCCCCAAAAAAAGTCAGAGACCGACACTGGACAATCGTTTTCTGGCTTCAGCATAAAAAGCCAAAAGTCTTCTGACAAGCACACTATTGTTGTAATGATCCTGTACGAGCTTCAGGCCACCAGCAGCTATTTGCGCAACTTTTTCGGGCTGTGAGGTAAAAAGCTCAACAAACTCAATGAAATCATGGAGTCTGTCGGCAATAAATATGTTCTCATTTTGGGTATACAAAATGCCTTCGGCACCCACACTGGTGGCCACTACCGCTTTACCGGCCGCCATAGCCTCAATAATTTTAATTCTGATGCCGCTACCGGAGCGCAGTGGCACTATAGCCACGTCGTGGGTCTCGATAAAACTTCGCGCATCGTCCACCTCGCCCACCACTTCAAGGCCTGGCTTGTAGCCCGTTTTCAGCCAGTCAGGCATATAACGTCCGGCCAGCGTTAGTTTGAGCATCGGACGAAGCCTGTAAAGCTCGGGCCAGATATCATCCAGAAACCAGCGCATTCCCTCCTCGTTGGGCATCCAGTTCATGGCCCCGATATGAAAAAGCCTCCCGCCACTGATCGGAGGTGCCGCAGCAGCAATTTGCCCCGAAAAAACGCCAAATGGCAGATCAATCACAGGTTTGTGTGTGGCAGCCCTGAAAAAAGCTGCGTCTTTTCGTGTAATGGCAGCTATGCCATCCACTTTGTTTACAGCGGCTTTTTCGAACTTCTTCAGCGTGCGGGCAAGATCTGAGAGATAGAAACGCTTAAAAGGATTTCGGGTTTGCAGGGCCATACGCTCCCAAATCAGGTGCTCGATATTGTGAGCTCTGAGAATGATGACCGCTTTGCTGTACAATCGTATATCCTCGATGTATGGCGCCATGAAAACGGTTTCGAGCTGCACTACATCGTAAGACTGCTGCCTTAAAATACGAACAAGCCTGTCGCGGAATGCCTCGCTGATGAAGCGTTCTACATGGTAAGATCTGCGGCGTAGCAAGCTCACCAATGCCGGAATGATTTTCACCCTCAGATCGAGATGTACCAGCTCGAGACCTGTGGACTTTAGATAGTCCTCAGGGATAGCGTCAGGGTCAACATCGTATTTTTCCGAATTGACCGCCAACACTTTAACCTGATGCCCAGCTTTTACCAGCCCCATAATCAGGCTGTTCATGGCCATCGGCCCTCCTTCGCGCAGGGGCCATGGCGACTTGTTGCAAACAAAGAGCACCCTCACCGCCTGAAAGATTTTATGAAGCCCTCCAATTTTCCGAAAGTCTTTTTCCAGCTCTCGGCATCAAGGAGTGGGGCATCCGTGGTTGACTTAAAAGTCAGAAACAGTCCAAGGGGCAAAAGCACCAGCGATGACAACCATAC
>DAIOUP010000484.1:0-2122 GCA_036759465.1 Bacteroidales bacterium | reverse complement strand
GGATCAGCAGTGCAAAAGCCGAAGCGGGTCGGCAGGTGATTGACGACACTTTGTCGGGGCATACGAGCGCGAGCATATCGAAGCAGCGCTACGTATGCTTGACGAGCAACAGCGGGCGGTGGTGGTGATGCGCCTAATACAGGGCTATTCTACCAAGGAAACGGCCGATATGCTCAATATTCCGCTGGGGACGGTGCTATCGCGCCTGTCGCGCGCACTCGACAAATTGCGGCTGAGCCTTAAACAACTGGATGCCATATGAACAGAAACTGGAACAACACCCTTTTGCAACACCTGCTGGGCGAGCTGCCCGCACCAAGGCGGAAAGCCCTCGAAACACGGCTGACCGACGACCCTCAGCTGCAAAGCCGCAGTCAGGAATGGCAAAGTGTCATTGCCACTTTGCGGAGCTATCAACCCGATTTCGGTTCAGGCTTCGAGCAACGGGTCATGCAAAGCATAGCACTCAAAAGTGCACTTGCTCTTCAGGAAAAGATTACCTGGCGTATGATGCTGCGTTTCGGCATGTCGGTTGCGGCTGCGGTGATCCTGCTCATAGTGTGGGTGTATATGCAGGAAAAATCGCTCAGTATGGAACACCTGCTGGGACTTGCCGGTCTGAAAACAGACGATTTTACAAACCTTCTGGCAAACTATTAACACACGATATACAATGCAGACAAAATACATCGTAATCCTTATCCTCACCTTTGCCGCCGGCATCGTCATAGGCGTACTTGGCACCGGCCGCGTTACGCGCAATAAGGTGGAGAAAATCAAATCGTGGAACACGCGCGAAGGCTTCAGGCAGCATTTTTTCAGCATCATCGAGGCCGATGTCCAGCAACAGGAAAAGATCGGGCCGCTACTCGACTCGTTTGGCAACCTGCACTGGGAGCTGATGAAAAAACACTGGGAAAACCAGAAAATGCTCTTCGACGAGATGGACAGTTTGGTAAAGCCTCACCTCAACGAAGTCCAATGGCAGCGGCTGATGGAGTTTAAGGAAAAGACCCGCAAACGCCGTGAAATGAAAGAAGATCAGCGACAAAAAGATGCCTGGTTTATTCCCCCTTGCTCATCACCCGAGCGTCCTGCCCCAACCAAGCCCTGTACTAAGGCCTGATCTGTTTAAGAGATCAGAAATTTGCACTTAGCCTCAGGCTGAACCAACGGGGCGGCTGCACATCGCCCGGGCGACCCATATACTCCCCGTTGGTGAGGTTTTTAACAATGGCCGACAAGCTTAAATGTTCAGCGAGGTTATAGGCAATTCGAACATCAGCCACCAGATAACCTTTGTTGTTCTCGTTCCAGTATTCGGGAAAGCCCGGAAGGATATAGCGTCCATCGAGCGATTGCAGAAAAACATCGTCCACCCTCAGCATTTTCGACCGGGCAATGATGCTCAGTCCGCCCTCCCATTTGCCGGCAGTGCCATCAATGCCCAGCTTTAGCGCATGGGTTCGGCGATACTTAAGTTTCAGTCCAGTGGGCTCTCCGGTTTCGGGATTGAGCTCCTGGGGGTTCATAAGCACATAGTTGAGGGTAATCAGGTGCTTTATACGGCTTTGGTTGTTGGCAAGCACAATATCGGTTTCCAGTCCCGAAACGCGCGAGGCCTCAAGGTTGTCGGCCCTGAAGCCCAGACCGTAAACGCCGGTTACAGGGTCGGGATAAATGCCAAAAATAAACTCCACCATATTGCGGTTGCGGGTCAGGAAGGCGGCCACATCGGCTTGTCCCTGGTATGAACCTGCTGTAATTCCCTGTCGTATGCCCAACTCGGCGTTCCAACCTTTTTCACTCTGAATGAATGGGTTAGGAAATATCTTCACTGAGCCAAGGGTGGTAGATGCATATTTTTCGGCTATGGAAGGGAAACGGTAGCCTTGACCGAAGGAGGCGCGCAGATAAGTAAACTTCCCCAGCTTATAGTTAAGACCAGCCCTCATAAGGGGTACGATGGGTGTAATGCTGTCGGCTTGTCCGTCGAGTCTGTTGTGTTCGAAGCGCAGGCCGGCCACCAGTTTGAGTTTTTCGGTAGGTTCGCCTTGCACCTGGGCATAGAGACCGGCATTGAGGCTGTTGTGGTCGCCGTAGAAGTTCGATTGCACAATGC
>DAIOUP010000483.1:0-2123 GCA_036759465.1 Bacteroidales bacterium | reverse complement strand
GTAATATCCCTGTCAATGAAGATAATACATTCAAATACGGTTTGATGGGCGGGTTTACTTTAAAAGGGCATAAGCCGCCTCCCCAACATCGGTTTTTGCTCGGCGGGCAGTCGCATCAGAGCACCTATGGTTCTTTTATTCCTTTTACCGGATTGCGCTTTATTGAAAACTCAGGGCTTTACACGATGAGCGTTAACCTGCAGTGGCAATACCGTTTTGCACCAAAATTCTATGCCATTCCGCGCTGGGATTTCGGCTTCATCACCGAAACCCTTGAGCAATTTATGCAAGGTCCTTCAATAATTACGGGCTATGGTGCTACTTTGGGTTGGGAAAGCGTTATCGGGCCTTTCGAGCTGAGTATAATGGGTAGCAATAACGGCGGCGGCGTAATTGGTTTTGTTAATATCGGTTATTGGTTTTAGTTGAAAACGAAATCTTTAAGTTATGAAATATAAAAGAGTGTTGCTTAAACTGAGCGGAGAAGCCCTTATGGGAAAACAACAGTACGGCATTGATACCACTGTTTTAAACCAATATGCAAGCGAGGTGAAAGAAGCTGCTCTGGCAGGGGCTCAGGTGGCTATTGTGATTGGCGGTGGCAATATTTTCAGGGGATTGCAGGGTGCCGGCAAAGGTTTCGACCGCGTGAAAGGCGACTATATGGGGATGTTGGCTACCCTCATCAACAGCATGGCAATCCAATCGGCGCTCGAATCTATGGATGTGAAAGCTGCTTTATTATCAGGTGTTCATGTTGATCGTGTGGCAGAATCGATGAGTGGACCAAAAGCCATCGAATTGCTTGAGGCAGGTAACGTGCTGATTATCGGAGGTGGTACGGGCAATCCCTTTTTCACTACCGATACGGCTGCTGCGCTCAGGGCAGTCGAAATCAAAGCCGATGTTATACTGAAAGGCACCCGCGTGGATGGTATCTATACCGCCGATCCGGAAAAGGTACCTGATGCCATGAAATACGACAAGCTCACCTTTGAGAAGGCCTACCGGGAACAGCTAAAGGTGATGGACCTCACGGCATTTACACTTTGCAGCGAGAACAATCTCCCGATCATCGTTTTCGATATGAACCTGCCCGGTAATTTGCTCAGGGTGCTCCGCGGCGAAGAGGTGGGCACCATTGTCACAAACTAATCAAGGGCGTTGAAAATTAAAAATCCCGGGCAGACCAATCTGGTTTTGCTGTTGCTGATTCTTGCAACAGCTTTATTCCTTAGGCTGTGGGGGCTGACCAATATGCCTTTTCAGCACGATGAGTTCAGCGCCATCTTCAGGCTAGCCTACGACAATCTTGCCGCACTCATGCGCGAAGGCGTGGCTTTGCGCGACAGTCATCCTGCAGGGGTGCAGATTTTTCTCTATTTCTGGACAAAGATCACAGGCTTCGATCATTTCTGGATGAGGCTTCCATTCGTGCTTTTTGGTGTTGGGAGCATCTGGCTTGTTTACAATGCAGGGAGAAAGCTCTTTGGCCAACCGGTCGGCCTTATGGCGGCTGCAACCATGGCCGTTATGCAATATTTTGTTTATTACAGCCAGATGGCGCGCCCCTACATACCGGGTGTATTATTCAACCTGTTGGCTTTTAATCTGTTGCTTACAATTAAGGAAGAAGAGAAAACAAGATTTGGGCTGCCCCATCTTGTTTTGGCCATAAGCCTTTCCCTGGCTGCCTGGGTTCATCATTTCAGTGCCTTTCAGGCTGGTCTTGTTTTTTTGTCAGGATTTTTTCTGGCCGAACGAAAGCACATAAATGGATTGATGCTCACAGCCCTATTGGCTTTCGTACTTTATCTTCCCTGCCTCGGGATCACTCAGGCACAGTTGAGGGCAGGAGGTATAGGCGACTGGCTTGCAAAGCCCGACCTAAGCTTTATTATGGGTTACTTCGGTTATATTGCAAACTATTCGCTATTGTTTGCCGGGGTGTTGATCATCCCAATGTTTATCTACAACAACCAACTTCCCTCAGCAAAAAAATTATGGGGAGAGCGTTTGTTGTTGACAATGCTTTTCCTGATTCCTCTTATCCTCGCCTGGCTATATTATGTGCTGCGCGTTCCAGTTCTCCAATTCAGCACACTTATTTTTGGATTTCCTTT
>DAIOUP010000482.1:0-2128 GCA_036759465.1 Bacteroidales bacterium | reverse complement strand
GCACTCAGTACCCTGAGCCCGCTCATTTGGCCTGATAGAAGCAGCGCTTGGGCGAATAGATAAGTTCTTCGTCTTTGAGCACCTTAATCACCTTGTCGAGTTCTTTTTTATCGATACCCGTGGCATCGGCGATATCGCCCGGACGCATAGGCTGTCCGTTTTTGCGCATGGCTTCCAATACTTTTTCCTTTGCTTCCATTGTTATGAGGTTTTTGAGGTTTAGTCGAGGGTATGCACAACCAGTCCGGAGCGCAGTTTTGGCTCGAACCAGGTGGTTTTTGGAGGCATGATGTTGCCGGTATCGGCAATATCGATCAGTTGCTTCATGCTCACGGGGAAAAGGGCAAAAGCCACGGCCATTTCGCCGCTGTCCACCCTTCGGCTGAGTTCGCCCAGTCCGCGGATGCCACCAACAAAGTCGATGCGTTTTGAACGACGCAGGTCGTTGATGCCCAGTAGGGGTTCGAGCACCTGATTGGTAAGGATTGTAACGTCCAGCACGCCGATGGGGTCGTGGTCGTCGTAAGTGCCTGGCTTAGCCTTGAGGGCATACCACTGTCCGCCCAGATACATCGAAAACTCGTGCAGCATGGAGGGTTTGTAGATGTCGCTTCCCTTGGGAGCAATTTCGAAGCCCAGCTTCAGCTTTTCCAGAAATTCGGCCTCGCTCATGCCATTGAGGTCGGTTACCACACGGTTGTAGTCGAGAATGGTAAGCTGGTTGTCGGGGAAGTTTACGGCAAGGAAGAAGTTGTACTCCTCATCGCCACGGTGATTGGGATTGGCCAGCCGGCGCTCCTTACCTACCAGTGCAGCGGCGGCGGTGCGGTGGTGACCGTCGGCCACGTACAAGGCCGGGAAGGTGGCGAATATGTTTATAATCTCTCCGATAAGCTGTGTATCTTCAATCACCCAGAAGTGGTGACCAAATCCGTCGTCGGCGGTGAAGTCGTAAACCGGAGCATTGTTTTTCACGAAATCGGCTATCAGGCTGTCGAGCTCTGCATGCGCGGGATAGGTGAAAAACACTGGTTCCATATTGGCATTGGTAATGCGCACATGCTTCATGCGGTCTTCTTCCTTGTCGGGCCGTGTGAGCTCGTGTTTTTTGATTACCTCGTTCAGATAGTCGTCCACGGCCGTACAGCCTACAATGCCGTATTGTGTCTTGCCATTCATGGTTTGCGCATAGATGTAGAGGCGATCTTCTGCATCCTGCGTCAGCCAGCCTTTTTCGCGAAAAGCCTCAAAGTTGTCGCGTGCCTTGTCGTACACTTCCTGGCTGTAGAGGTTGATGCCCTCTGGAAGGTCGATCTCGGGCTTGATGATATGCAACAAACTATAAATATTGCCATCGGCCTCAATGCGGGCCTCGTGGCTATCGAGCACATCGTAAGGCCTGGATGCCAGCATTTTGGCTATTTCAACAGGAGGCCTCCATCCTTTAAAAGTTTTTAAAACTGCCATATTGTGTAGGTTTTGTGATACAAAAAAACAACCGCTGATTGCACTGGACTGCAAACAGTAAACAAGGGTGCAAAGGGCAAACTACCAGTTGCGGGCAGGAAAAAATTCATCCTCCAGCTGGTCGTGTGGTCCGACAGAGCTCTTTTGCAGCGAAGTAATCAGTGCGCCAAGCATCTTGGTAAGCTCCATAAGCTGATTGCGCGAATCTTCTTCTTCGGCCTGCATGATAAAGCCGTGTCTGTGGGCCAGCGTCGACAGCACCAGACATGCCCTTATGGCGCTTTTTCCCTCCTTGAGGTGGTTGATAAAGGCCGATTTTTCCCTTGCCGAGCCCTCGGCAATGTGCATAGGAATACGGCGGGCCATTTCGCAGAAGCTCCCGGCCAAGCTTTTTCCACTGTCGGGAAACTGCTGAACCGTCTTTTGCACCCATACACCGTAGTCGAGCGCCTTATAATACACCCTCAGGTCCTCAAAGCGGAAGAAAGTCATCGGTTTGTTTGCAGGGTCGTTCATAGTGTTTTGGTTATAGTTTTATCAGTACATTGCGAAGTTAATGCAATAATGACTCAATTCACCTTGAATCTCACATCGTTATGTTCGAAAAAGCCAATAATCTGACGGGCTGCAGCCATGCCGGCGTTGTTGTTGGCTTCTTCGG
>DAIOUP010000481.1:0-2131 GCA_036759465.1 Bacteroidales bacterium | reverse complement strand
CCATCTCGGTAACACCTTCGGGATAATTGGTGATCACGAGTTCGACCGGATCGAGCACAGCCATAACACGAGGGGCGATTTTGTTGAGATCTTCGCGCACGCTGAATTCAAGCAGGCTTACGTCGATCACATTGTCTCGTTTGGCCACCCCGATGCGGTCGGCAAAGTTGCGGATAGAAGCCGGAGTGTATCCCCTGCGGCGCATTCCTGCTATGGTGGGCATGCGTGGGTCGTCCCATCCGTTTACCAAGCCCTGCTGCACCAGCTGTAGCAGCTTACGCTTGCTCATCACGGTATAGGAAAGGTTGAGCCGGGCAAATTCAATCTGGCGGGGGCGATATTCGCTATCAATGATTTGGTCGAGAAACCAGTCGTAAAGCGGCCTGTGCACTTCGAACTCAAGTGTGCACAGCGAATGGGTGATGCCCTCAAGATAATCGCTCTGGCCATGGGCATAATCGTACATTGGATATATAACCCACTGATTACCTGTGCGATGATGTTCCTTCTTCAGAATGCGGTACAAAATGGGATCGCGCATGTGCATATTTGGCGAGCTCATATCAATCTTTGCCCTGAGCACACGGCTTCCTTCTTCGTATTCGCCATTTTTCATCCCTTCGAACAAACGAAGATTTTCTTCCACCGTGCGATTACGGAACGGACTTTCTGTTCCAGGTCGTGTAGGCACGCCCCGTTGCTGGCTGATGGCTTCCTGAGGCTGATCGTCAACATAGGCTAAGCCCATTTTAATGAGCATAACAGCCCATTCGTAAAGCTGGCCAAAGTAATCGCTGGCATAATATGGCTCCTTATCCCACTGGAAACCTAACCAGCGAACGTCTTCCATGATCGACTCCACATATTCGGTGTCTTCCGTCTCGGGATTGGTATCGTCGAAGCGAAGATTGCACTTGCCGCCATATTGCTGGGCAATGCCAAAATTCAGGCATATCGATTTGGCATGGCCGATATGCAGATAACCATTGGGTTCGGGAGGGAAGCGGGTGTGCACCCTGCCTCCATTTTTCCCGTTGCGCAGGTCTTCTTCAATAATGCTTTCGATAAAGTTGAGCGAACGTTTTTCGTCTTCAGGCAACAGTATTTCGCCGGTATTTTCCATTGCTCGGATGATTTGGCTTAAAACATAATCTTAACAAAGGTGCAAAAGTAGTGTTTTTTGACCTTTAAGGATTTGTCGCAACCCGGCCGTTCAGACAAACTGTTCGAGAACTGCGCGCACCTGACTTGCATAGCCCCCTCCGAAAAGGTTGACGTGCACCAGGAGCGGATAGAGGTTGCATAGATCCATGCGCGCGCGCCAGCCCTTTTCCATTGGCCAGGCCTCGTTGTAGGCATCATAGAAGCGCTTGTCGAACCCGCCGAAGAGCAAACTCATGGCCAAATCCATTTCGCGGTGGCCGTAATAAACTGCCGGGTCGATCAGGCACGCCTCACCATTGGATGCAAAAAGATAATTTCCACTCCAAAGGTCGCCATGTAGCAGTGCGGGAGGTTCAACTGGAAAAAACTGATCTATTTTTTGAAAGAGGTGCTCAAATTGCCTTTGCATTGTACTACTGACATGTCCCCGCTGCATAGCCATCTTGAGTTGAGGTTTAAGACGGCTTTCGACAAAAAACTCCGGCCATGAAGTCGGATGAGGGCTGTTGACCTGTGGCAGCGAGCCGATATAATTATCCCTGTCAAGACCAAAATGCTCATTCGTGTTTCTGTGTAGTTCTGCCAGCTTTTGGCCAAACCTTTCCCATCCGTCCGATGCCGGACGCCCACCTTCGATGTATTCGAGCATCAAAAAAGCGTAGTCGCCTCCAAATCCGCTGCCGACGACACCGGGTATTTTGACGGTTTTGGTCGATGCAAGCAATTGTAAGCCATGAGCTTCGGATTCGAACATGCCCGGATGACGGATTCGGCTGTTCCATTTCACAAAATAAGGGCGACCTGATAATTCGATCATACATGCATCATTGATCGAACCTCCGCCCAGTGGCCTGACCTGGCCAAATTGCACATCCGAGCCTTCGATGCTGCCTGCCAATTGCCTGATGGCTTCGGTCAATACTCGGGGAATCATCGTTGTTTTTCGTTCAGCTCACGAAAATAAGCA
>DAIOUP010000480.1:0-2135 GCA_036759465.1 Bacteroidales bacterium | reverse complement strand
CACCAAGGTTGATGAGTATTACGTTGATTTCGCCGCGATAATCGGCATCAATGGAACCCGGCCTGTTGAGCACCGTTATGCCGTGTTTGATGGCCAGTCCACTGCGCGGGCGCACCTGCGCCTCATGACCTTCCGGAATTTCGACAAACAGTCCCGTCGGCACAAGTGCACGCCTGCCCGGCGCAATGATTAATGGTGTTGCGAGATTCGCTCTGAGATCCATGCCTGCCGCATGCGCGGTTTCGTATGTTGGAAGCGGGTTTGAGGAATGGTTGACAATCCTGATTTTCATGCCTGAAGGCGGGTTATTTTGAGGACAAAAGTACGCAAAAGGCTATTAAGCATCCCAAACGGTTATCATCCTTAACACACCTTTTGATCGGTTCTGACAGGTAATATTGATTTTTCACGATGTTTGACCTTATATTTGCTCTCTTTCAAAAACAACGACATGAAAAAGAACCTGCTGTTTTTCCTCCTGCTTGCCATCATCGCCGTGGCTGCCTCATGCAGCAAGACCAAGGATGAGGACCGCTTCGAAGTCCTTACCGGACAGGCCTGGCAAACCGACAGCCTGCTGGTGGATGGTCAGGATGCAAGCCAACCCGGACAAATACTCTATAAATTTAAAGGCGAAGCCCGCTTCAACCGCGATGCTACCGGCACCTTTGGGCAATATACCGGCACCTGGCGCTTTACCAACAACCGCACTGCCCTCGAAATCAAAACCGACTCTCTGCCCATACCTCTGCTGGCCAACATAGCCGAGCTCACCCGCCAGTCCCTCAAAATTACGACAGCGTATCCGAGCTCGGAAAACCCCAATGTGGACATGAAAATCCGCATGACCTTCAAAGCCAAATAGGTGATGCTGAGGCTGCTTGTATTGTTGCTGCTGCCGCTGGCCGCGCTGGCACAACAAACTGGAACCATTACCGGGAAAATCACCGACAAAACTACGGGCGAAAGTCTGCCGGGAGTTAACATAGTGCGCAAAACCACTGGCACGGTTAGCGATGCTTCGGGCAATTATACCCTCAGGCTCGAGCCCGGAAACCATAGCCTGATCTTTCGCATTGTGGGCTACAAGAGTCAGACAAAAAACATCAACCTAAAGGCCGGCGAAACGGTAAAGCTGAACATAGCCCTCGAACAGGATGTGATTGAAATTGAACAGGTTGTGGTAACAGCCAGCCGCATCGAGCAGAAAGCCGCCGAGCTCACGGTTTCGATGAGCGTGATCAAGCCTTCGGCCGTGGGCAGTCGCCATATCAGCAATGCCAAAGAACTGATGGACAAGGCCCCAGGTCTTGAAATTCTCGACGGACAAGCCTCGTTGCGCGGCGGCAGCGGCTTTGCCTACGGCGCCGGAAGCCGTGTGCTGGCCCTTATTGACGGATTGCCCATCATTTCGGCCGATGCAGGCAACATCCGCTGGCAGTTTTTGCCCCTCGACAACATCAGTCAGGTGGAAATTATCAAAGGCGCCTCCAGTGTAGCCTACGGCTCGGCTGCCCTCAATGGGGTGATCAACTTCCGTACGGCCAATGCCACCAACATACCTCAAACAACAGCCTACGCCGAAGCGGGCATATATGACAGCCCCCAGCGCAAGGCATGGAAGTGGTGGAACAGCCCACGCCTCACCTCCACGGCCGGATTTAACCACCTGCGCAAGATGGGCAATACCGACCTCGGCTTCGGCATCAACGGACTCGCCGATGCGGGCTACCGCAAACGGAATGACGACAATGCTCTGAGGCTGAACGTAAAACTTAAGCACTTCGACAAGAAAATAGCTGGTTTGCGTTACGGACTGGCGCTCAACGGCGGCTTCACACGCAAAACCGACTTTGTGTTGTGGGAAAACGGCACCACCGGTGCCCTAATTCAGGACAGCAGCACTGCCATAAGACTTCAAAGCTCTTTCTTTGCCCTCGACCCCTTTGTGACATACAACAAAGGCGACAAGATGCGGCACGAACTGCGCACGCGCATTCAACGCAGCGACAACCGCTTTCCCAATTCCAATCAAAACGACAGCGAAGCATGGGTCATTTACTCCGAATACCAATACTGGCAACAACTGTTGCGCGGGCTTGAATTGTCGGCCGGAGCTTCGGTGAATGCCGGCA
>DAIOUP010000479.1:0-2144 GCA_036759465.1 Bacteroidales bacterium | reverse complement strand
GGGTAAAATTGCCCCATCCGGCCGTGATGCGACCGGCCAGACCGCCGACGTTCTCAGGTAAAATGTAAATGGGGTCGGCATCGCGCTGGTATTTGCTTACGCCGCTTACGCCAAGGCTGAGACGCCAGGGCGCCGATTCCCGATCGGGCAAAAGCTCGTTGAGGTTGAATTCGGCGTCCAGCCCCCTCACAAGGCCGCGACTGTTGCGCTGATAGCCTTGCCAGAAGAAGCGCTGTGTTCCATAAACCCCTTTGAGGGTGATACCTTTGGTGGGATACAGTTGCAGCCTCAGGCCGTTGAGGCTGTTGTCGTAACCCAACGACCATTCTTCATAAGTGCGAAGCAGCAAGCCGCTGCCAAACTGCTCGTAAAAGTTGCCTGCCGTAATCTCAGCAAAATCAGTACGATAGCTTAGCCAAACATTGGCCAAGCCACTGCCTTCGAGCCTTGGGTCGAAGCCGCGCATAGGCGGCAAATAAGCTTCATAACGCAAGCCAGCCCTGAAGTCGCCCCAATTGATGAGCACATTGCCAAATCCGTTGAATCCGCTTCGCTGCCCTGCCAGCGCCGAATCGGTAATACCTATCGCAGCGTCAGTAAAATAGGCCTGCGCATCAAGCTGAAAACTGCCATTGACAGTGGGTTGCTGAGCGTTGACTGCCGAGCAGAATAAAGCCAGCAGTATCGAAATAATTATCCTTTTCATGCCCGATTAGCTTATTTGGCGATTACTTCTTTTTGCCCGCCAAGGCTTTAACCTTTTCGTAAAGCTCGAATTCCGATCCTTCAAAATAGGCTGTATGCTGCGAAACTATTTTGCCCTGTGCATCGAGCAGGAAGGTGTGAGGAATCATATTCACGTTCATGGCACGTTTGAAGTCTCCATTCGGGTCGAGCAACACCTCAAATTCCCAGCCTTTGCTCTTGGCAAATGGAGCCACGCGCGAAACCGAGCGGGAGTCGTCAATGGAAACTGCAACAATCTTCACGCCTGTTTCGGCCTGCCAGTCGGCATAATGCTCGTTGAATGCATCGAGTTCCTTTTGGCAGGGCTTGCACCAAATGGCCCAGAACGACAAGATAACCGGCTTACCCGTTTTGGCAATGTCGGCCGTGTTGATGGTTTTTCCTTCCAGGTTTTTTAGGTTTAGAGAGGGCAGGCTTTGCTGGGCCTGCAAACCCGACACCAATAAGGTAAGGATGAATCCGAATAGTCGCTTCATTTCAATGGTTTTGGTTATTCGATATACACTTCAAGAAGTATGCAATCATTTTCGGGATAAATAGTCACGCTTTTAGCGGCATTAGGTAGAAGCACCACTCCTCCGGCTTCAAGGCCGATTTTTTGACCTTCTCCTTCAATCTTGCAACCGCCGGAGGCACACATGAGAATTACGAAACTGTCCAGACCATCATAACTCTTTTGTAAAGCCGTTGCTGGATTGAGGATATTGGTTGTAAAAAACGGCGACTGCACGAGGGTTTGGGCTTTTACGTCTGTTTTGTTGTAAGGTGTTTTGTAATGGGGATGCAGCGTGTAATCAATGGCTTCAAGCGCCAGGTCGGTGTGCAACTCTCGCGGCTTACCCTTGTCGTCCACCCTTTCCCAGTCATAGATGCGGTAAGTGGTATCACTGGTTTGCTGTATTTCGGCTATCAGTAGTCCAGGTCCAAGGGCATGCACCCTTCCGGCCGGAATGAAAAACACATCGCCCTGATCCACCTGCTCGTAGTTCATGATTTCCGGCAATTTTCCGGCATTCAGGTATTCAAGGTATGTGCCTTCGTCCATTGGCTTGTTGAAGCCACAAATCAATTGTGCACCTTCATCAGCCTGCATGGCATACCACATCTCTGTCTTGCCGTAGCCTGTTCCGCGCTTTTGTGCGAGGGTATCATCGGGATGCACCTGAATCGAAAGCCAATCGTTTGAGTCGATCACTTTAACGAGAATAGGAAACTTTCCGCCGAAACGTTCATAAACACTTTCGCCCAGCAAATCGCCCATAAAAACTTCTCCAAGTTCGTTGAGCTCGTTACCTGCCAGGTAGCCGTTGGCAACCACCGTAGGATTTCCATCGACTCCCGAAAGTAGCCAGGCTTCCCCGCAATTGGGTAAAAGCCCGGTGTCCATGCCCAGTAAT
>DAIOUP010000478.1:0-2162 GCA_036759465.1 Bacteroidales bacterium | reverse complement strand
GGTTTTTAAGGTTGTTTACCCTTGCCCTGACGATGGATATTGAGGTGGCAGCAGTAGGGAGTAGCATAGGCAGGTGAAAAAATTTGCGCGAAATTACCATAAAAACTTGCTTAGGTTTGATTAGTGTTTATTTTTGCAACCAGCGAAAGCATTGTTACATCTATAACCCAGAAAAAAAGGAGGACCGCTATCGAGATAAACTCTACCCTTTGAACCACTAAAAAAAAGGAGCTCTATGAATGCTATTGAACGTAGCGACAAGGAGCTGGTAGAGAGTTATCTGAGCGGTAATCAAGCCAGTCTCGAGATTTTGCTCAACCGCCATCAGTCGCGGGTTTTCTCGTACATCTTCATGTTGGTGCGCGATCGCCAGCTGGCCGACGATATTTTTCAGGATACCTTTATCAAAGTCATCCGCACCCTGCACAGCGGCACCTACAACGAAGAGGGTAAGTTTATCCAGTGGGTAATGCGCATTGCCCACAACCTCATCATCGACCATTTCCGCAAGGCCAAACGCCTGCCCACCGTTGACGGCGGCGGCGAGGAAACCCGCCTAATCGACCGGTTGGGACATAAAGATCCATCGGTGGAAGAAAAACTCATCAACGAGCAAATTCATGACCATGTGCGCAAAATGATCGACTTTTTGCCCGAAGAGCAGCGCGAAGTGCTTTATCTGCGCATGTATGCCGATATGAGCTTTAAGGAGATTGCCGAGTTGACCAATGTGAGCATCAACACCGCTCTGGGCCGTATGCGGTATGCCTTGCTGAATCTGCGCAAAATGGCCCGCGAAAAAAACCTGACCCTCAGCTATTGATTTCTTTGCAGGCGAAATAATAAAGCGGTTTGAGCTTCCGTTATTATGCCGAAGTTCAACCTTAAAGCCTGCTTATGAAGAAATCCTTTACGCTACAACCCTATTTTCCTGAAAATGAAACCAACGATGGCATTAAGCTGTTTGCGGTCAACACACGGAAGCGGTTCAGGAGAAGCCACAGGAACAGACCCTCCGCGCTTGCGCTGCGCAATATTCTCGGATTTGCGGCAGCCTGCAGTTTTCAGAAAACCGAAATGCAGGGCACACTCGAAATCGTGATCAACTGAAGCTGAAACGGTTTTGAGAACCAAAGAGCGTTTTGCACGTTTTGTGCAACATTTTTCGGTCGAAATGCCGGTGGCGGAAACCGAACTGGCTTATGAATCGCCTTACCAGCTCCTTGTTGCCGTCATCCTCTCGGCCCAGTGTACCGATAAGCGTGTAAATATGCTTACGCCCGCATTTTTTGAACGTTTTCCCACAGCAGAAGTGCTGGCAGCCGCCAGCGTGGACGAGGTGTTCGCGCTGGTGAAAAGCTGTTCATATCCCAACAATAAATCTCGCAACCTTATTGGGATGGCCCGCACACTGATGAACGAATTTGGTGGTATAGTTCCTTCTTCTGTTGACGAATTGCAAAAGCTTCCCGGGGTTGGACGCAAAACGGCCAATGTGGTGGCTTCGGTGGTTTTCGATCAGCCAGCCATGGCCGTTGACACACATGTTTTCAGGGTAGCCGAACGCATCGGTCTGACTACGAAGGCAAAAAATCCCCTCGACTCGGAGCGTCAGCTCGTAAAGCACCTGCCCGAAGCCGTCATCCCAAAGGCGCATCACTGGCTCATTTTGCATGGACGCTACGTGTGCAAGGCACGAAATCCTTTATGCCACCAATGCAGCATCACGCATTTCTGCCGTTGGTTCGATAAGCATAACCCGGCCTAACAATTTGGTCGTTCTGTTGTTTCAGGAGTGGTTAATTCATACTTTTGTTTCACCTAAAATCTGTCAACAATGTTGAAGAAAGGCGATGCCGCCCCTGATTTTTCGGGCAAAGACCAGAATGGCAACGAAGTGAACCTTAATCAGTTCAGTGGTAAAAAGCTGGTCATTTATTTCTATCCGAAAGACGATACTCCCGGTTGCACCAAAGAAGCCTGCAACCTCAGGGACAATTATGAAGCCATGCTCGCAAAAGGCTTTTCTGTTGTGGGTGTAAGCCCCGACAGCGAGGCCTCCCACAAGAAGTTCGCAGGCAAATACAACCTTCCTTTTCCGCTCATTTCAGACCCCTACAAGTACAAGGCAAAGCTGGCGCAATATGCCATTCAGAAAGGCT
>DAIOUP010000477.1:0-2162 GCA_036759465.1 Bacteroidales bacterium | reverse complement strand
TTCATACCCTCATGAATTATATGGGGCAGGATAATTTTTTCAACGCCGTGAAAGCTTTTTTGCTAACCTACCGCTACCAACATGCTTCGAGCTACGACCTCAGGGATGCCCTGTCGGCGCATTCGGGCATCAACTTGAACGACTTTTTCGATGCCTGGGTGTTCACGCCCGGCACTCCAAACCTTTGGTACGACTCGTTAAAAGTTACACCCCAGGGCAACCAATTTAAAGCCGAAGTTTTTTTGCGTCAGAAGTACAAGGGCACCAACTTCCTGGCAAACAGCAATATATTGGAAGTTACCTTCGTGGGTCAACAATGGCAGATGCAAACTGACACTGTTCATTTTAACGGTCGCACGGGCAGGTCGGTCAAAATGCTGCCATTTGCGCCAGTACTTGTTTTGCCCGATTTTTACGACAAAACTGCCGATGCTACCACCGATTTCAGTGGGGTGGTGCGAAACCCCGGCACGTTCAATTTCACAAAAGCCAGCTTCACCCTTTACGTTGATGCCTTGCCCGATTCAGCATTCTACAGGATCACACACCACTGGGTAGCCCCCGACAGCCTGAGAACCAACATAACCGGCCTTCGGCTTTCGCCCTACCGGCATTGGGAAATCGCAGGTCTGTTTAAACCTGGTACCCAAATGCGTGGCAGATTTTTCTACAGCAATACGAGCAACCTCGACGGCAGCCTCATCCGCACTCAAAACGACTCGGTGGTATTACTCTATCGCCCTTCGGCTGCCTACGACTGGGCACCGGTTGAGCATACCCGCACCGGTCTTTGGTCAATTGGCTATCTTAATGTGAACAACTTATTGCCCGGACAATACACCCTTGCAGCTTGGGATTTGCTGCTGGTTGGCAATCAAACTGTTCGGTCTCCAAACCAAATCATTTTACGGGCCGAGCCCAATCCGGCAACCGATTCCATTCGTCTACGCTGGGACAAAAGCCTCAGCGGCAGAATAGTGGTTACCGACCTTCAGGGTAATATGATGCAGGAAATGGATATTCAATCCAGATCGTCGATAAATATTGATATTCATAGCTGGCCGGCAGGCGTGTATTTCGTATCGGTAAGTGATGCTTCAGGCAAAAAAAGCGGCGCCTCGAAATTTGTAAAACGTTGATTAATAATGTGGGAGTGGATCAGAATATGAATAAAACTTCTTCAAAAAAATATTTCATCACAACCATCACGCCTGCACTGCTTTTGACTGTGCTGATTGCCACCGGCTGCAAAAAAGAGGAGGCCGACAACTGGCAATTGTGCAGCAACTGTCCGGTCGAACTGATTGTTGGTGAATATACAGGTAAGGCTGATCATGTGAAGAAACTCGACTCGCTAAATTATGTTACTACGCGCAACAAGGATGCCTACCTGACCATCACCAAAACTTCCACGGGTATCTCACTGCAATGTGGTGTAGTAAACCTGTTTGGTGCCAGCTTTTCAGGACCTTATCAAAATAGTTACTATATCACGATGCCGGGCTTTTCGTCGAGCCTCAATTGCCGTGTATGGCGCGATGGCGAAAAAGTGAAAATAGCAGGAACTGTAAAAAAGCTCGAAGGCTCGGGAGACACTTCCGAACTGCTTGATTTCGAAGTCTATAAAAAGCCGAACTAAAAACCTAGCTGTTGGGCTGCATAGGCATAGGCGCCTACAGCCACGGCCGACGAAGTGCCCAGCTTGCTGATGCCCACACCTGTTTTTTTCACAGGATCGTACCAAAGCCAAAGTTCTCTGTCGATATTAGGCACCTTCACCATATGACCGGTTTTTTCGGTGAAAGCAATCATTTCGGCATCGTCCTGCAGGTTAAAGGTTTTGATTTCCAGGCGGTCAACGCTTTTACCCTGAAGATCAGAAAAAGACTCGTTCATATACTTTACCAGCGGTTTCATGAACACCGGCCAGGCGCCCGATAGTCCGCCTCCAATCACCACCAGACCGTCCACCAATGTAACGGCATTGGCCAGCGCATCAGCTAAGGCTTTGGCCATTTCGTCCCAGGCTTTTAAGGCGGCTTCGCGGTGGCCGTCCTTGCGTCCCATAGCTATTTCGTATATGCCGAAAGGCTCAGGGCAGGCGGCAGGGTCGATGCCGGCCTCACGGGCAAATACCCTTTTGATGCCGCGTATCGAAATGC
>DAIOUP010000476.1:0-2164 GCA_036759465.1 Bacteroidales bacterium | reverse complement strand
GGTATTGCGCCAACCTATTCAAATGATGCATCTATGATTCCCGGCCGCGAAATCATAAGGGACAATTTTGATGCGCTTTTTTCCGAAATACCCGAATTGGTTGCTTTTGGCGAGGATGTCGGTAAGATCGGCGGCGTTAACCAAACCTATGAAGGATTACAGGCAAAATATGGTGAGATGCGCATTTTTGACACTGGAATTCGCGAAGCAACGATTCTGGGTCAGGGCATTGGGATGGCCATGCGTGGGCTTCGGCCAATCGCCGAAATACAATATTTTGATTATCTGCTGTATGCACTTCAGGCCATGAGCGACGATCTGGCAACGCTTCGCTACCGTACCAGAGGAGGTCAGAAAGCTCCGCTGATTGTTAGTACACGCGGTCACCGCCTTGAGGGAATTTGGCATGCCGGCTCGCCCTTAAGCATGGTAATCAATTCGATAAGAGGTGTTTACGTAGCGGTTCCACGAAACATGACACAAGCTGCCGGGTTTTACAACACCTTTTTGGCAAGCGACGATCCCGCGCTTATTATCGAACCGCTCAACGGTTACCGTTTGAGAGAGCGCAGACCTTCGAACCTCGGCAAATTCCGAATACCGATTGGAATACCGGAAGTACTCAGGAAAGGTAGCGATATCACTATCGTGACTTACGGGTCGTGCGTCAGAATTGCCGAAGATGCCGTAAAACAGTTAACAGATTTTGGCATCGACGTAGAACTCATTGATGTTCAGACCCTGCTCCCGTTCGATATCCATCATACCATATCTGAATCGCTTAAGAAAACGAATAAGGTCTTGTTTTTTGATGAAGATGTACCGGGCGGAGCAACAAGCTTTATGATGCAACAAGTGCTTGAGATTCAGCAGGGATACCGCTATTTAGATGCCGCCCCGGCTACACTGACTGCGCGCGAGCACCGGGCAGCATATAGCACCGATGGCGATTATTTTTCCAATCCCAACGCCGAAGACGTGTTTGAGGCGGTTTACAATATCATGCACGAGTACAATCCTGGCCGCTATCCCAAGATTTTCTGAGCTACCTCAGTCGGAAGCATAATTTGTTACATTTGGGCAGGCCATCGGTAAGGCATGCGAAACGTTATCACCATATTAATCACCCTTTTACTGTTGCGTTGCGACACCGGCACGCAATTCCTTGCCGTTGATGCTCCGTCGGTATTGTTTAGTCAAGATTTAATTAACGTAACCAACAAGCGAGAAGAGCCTAAGCCACCTGTAACTTCTGATATAAATTTCCAACCCGAGCTTAGCAGCAAGGATTATCCTGCTGATTTGCCGTCGCTCAGGATGGCAGAAGCTGGATTGGATCTGCCACGGTTCAACAACTTGAAGGAGAGCAAGGTCCAGTTTCTGCCAGATGAAATCTCGGAGAGCCTGCACCCGACATCGATATTCCTTGATTTTGAGAATGACATCTTTACCGGCACCGATTACTATTATACGAATGGGGTAACCATTGGTATTTCGGCGCCATGGCTTTCACCAATAAAGCGGTTGAGAATTTTCCCCGGTCTTGGAGAGGGTGCTCAAAGCCAGTTTGCGATTAGTCTTACTCAAAAAATGTTTACCGGACTAAACCCTGAGACCGATGTTATTCCCTCGGGCGACCATCCGTTTTCAGGCCTGCTTTACACCGAAATTTCGCGAACGAGCGTACTTCCCGACCAAGGTTTGATGCTCAGAAGCGGCATCACCATTGGGTTTACCGGTCTTGCATCCTTGGCAAAGAGCGTCCAGAAGCTCATGCATCATCTTGAGCCCAAAGGATGGGACTATCAAACAGGCAACAGCCTGTTGCTCAATTATAATTTAACCCTTGACAAAGAGCTCATCAAAGGACGCTGCGGTCAAATCGGATCGGGTGTTGAATTAAAAGCAGGCAATCTGGAGACGCTTGCTGCCGGGTATCTGAGAACGACTTTCAATCTGTTGCCTGAAACCAGATCAGCTGCAGGATTGCAACTTTTTGCCTCCGCCAGGGGAAGTTTGGCGATGCACAAAGCAAGCCTTCGCGGAGGGCTTTGGGGAAAGGAAAGTCCTCATTTAGTGTCGTTTAGCGACCTAAACAAAACCGTTGCTGAGCTTAGCGCCGGTATACTGGCCAATTTTGGGCGATCGGGCATGGGCATAAAGG
>DAIOUP010000475.1:0-2179 GCA_036759465.1 Bacteroidales bacterium | reverse complement strand
GGTATTCCCCAATCGCAGGGCCGGTTTGTTTCTTCGCCGCCAACTGAGCATCGGGGCAAAAGGGCCGATGTGGCTGCCTGAAATGCTTTCCGTTGAAGAAGCCTTTGCACGTTGGAGCGGTTATGGGGTGGCCGACAACCTCACATTGATCGTTGAGCTTATCAGCAAGCAGCTGAGCGAGGGAGACAAGGGAGGTCGCGACGCCGCGGCATTTATCGGACATGCCCGGCAAATGGCGGTCGATTTCGACGAAATTGATCATTACCTCGCTGATCCGCAAGAAGTTTTTACTACCCTCAGCGAAGCCAAAGCCGCCGAGACCTGGCACCCCGATGGCAGTCCGCTCAGCAGATACGAAACCGCATATCTGAGCTTTTTCAGGGCTCTGCTTAATTATTACAGATGGCTCAGGATTAGGTTATTAGAGCGCGGGCTGATGTGGCCGGGCGCCATGGCGGCACATCTCGCTTCTTGGAGCGAGCAGCAATGGCTCGAGAAAATACCTGAGGGTGAGGTATGGTTTGCCGGCTTCAACTCCCTCACCCCGGCAGAAGAAAAAGTGATGACAAGGCTGTGCGGCATGGGCAAAGCAAAAATGTTTTGGGATCTCGACAATTACTACATGCTCCCAGGGCCTGACGGTCAGCACCAGGCCGGCTCGGCGATGCGGCGTTTCAGAAAGAACCACCCTGAGCTGGTTGAGCACTGGATAGGGAATGATCTGACAACCAAACCTAAAAAAATCAGGATCGTTTCAACTTCGGGGGCTGTAGCTCAGGCTAAAGCACTTGGCGTCATGCTGTTGGCGCAAATGCCTGCCGGAAACAACACGGACGAAGCCATTGTGCTGGCCGATGAAAAACTGCTTGAGCCCGTGCTCAACTCATTGCCCGAAAAAGTTGGCGAGGTCAATGTGACAATGGGGTATCCATTGGCCAACAGTCCGCTCTTTCACCTAGCCGAGAAAATCGCGCAGCTTTCGGTCTTCAAGACAAACGCGGAAAGACAAACTTTACCGCTGATGCTGGTGACTGACCTGTTGATGCATCCGATTGTATCAGGAGCGATCGAGAAGGAATTGGGAAAGGGCTGTGCATTGCTGGCGCTTAAACTCATTTCCGACGGAAGCGCCAATATCTTTCCTCACCGCCTGGAAGAACACCTTTTTCATTTGCCACCGTCTGCCCAACAGCTTGTAAATGCGTTGTTCGCGTTGCGAGAAAAATCGGCTGGCGAATTGCCCGCTTCCATGCTTCAGTGGCTTGAAACACCCGGATTGCTGAACATTTCGGATTATTTACTTGAAAAACAGCTTGATGAGCTTAGACGTCTGCTCAACATTTTGTCTGATGCACTCAAGGTTTCAGGCCTCAGTGCCAGGGAATCGGTTCCGCTGCTGCTGAGGCAGTTGGGTAAGAACAGCCACATCAAGCTTAGTGGGGAGCCACTCAAAGGTCTGCAGGTGATGGGAATGCTCGAAACGCGCAATCTGGCATTCCGCCGGGTGCATCTGCTTTCGGCCAACGAGGGTATGCTGCCGGCCGCCAAAAGCAGCAGTTCGCTCATTCCGGCCGACATCCGAAGGCATTTCGGTCTGCCCATGCGCAGCGACAAAGACGCCATCTCGGCGTTTCACTTTTATCAACTTGTAAAGCACGCCGACGAAATCATCTTTTATTACAACACCGAGCCCGACGCCCTGGGAGGCGGCGAAATGAGCCGCTTCCTTCTTCAGATCCGACATCAGCTGATGAAGGTTAATAAAGACATAAGCTGGGAGGAAATCACTTTCAATCCACCACTTCCCGCCGGAAGCGGAGAAATAAGGATAGAAATACCAAAGTCGGATGCCATTAGAGAGGCTCTGGCCAGAAAAGCCGAATCGGGCATATCGCCCTCAGCCCTCAGCCGCTGGTACAACTGTAGCCTTCAATTTTACCTGGGCGAAATACTCGGGATAAAAGAAAAACCCCTGCCTGGCGAATTACCGGGATACAACGTTACGGGAACAATTATTCACAGTGCCATTGAACGCCTTTACAAGCCTTACGTTAACAAACCGCTTACCGAAGAAGCCATCAACAATATGCTGCTTCAGCTCGATAAAGCTGTGGATGAGGCCTTTAGTGATGAGCTTCCGGGAGTTTCAAAAACGATCGGGCGAAATGCACTTCAGTAT
>DAIOUP010000474.1:0-2187 GCA_036759465.1 Bacteroidales bacterium | reverse complement strand
ATATCCTTCAGACTATGCTGAAAATTAATGAGATCACCCAAACCACCTTCATCTTTGCCACGCACGACGAAAAGGTGATTGGCTATCTGCGCCGCAAAATCATCCTGAACGATGGAAAAGTATCCAATGATATCCTTGTAAGGCCTCTAAAAGCGGAGGTGATATGAAAACAGCAATCAAACTGGCCCTACGCAACCTGCTGGGCGCCGGTCTGCGCACATGGCTCAATGTATTTGTGCTCAGTGTTGCCTATGTACTGATCATCTGGATGCAGGGGCTGATTGCCGGCTGGGATCATCAGGCCAAGCGCGACATGGCGGCCTGGCAAACAGGTGCCGGGCAATATTGGCATCAACAATATGATCCTTACGATCCACTTACATTATCCGACAGCCATGCTCCCGTTCCGCTGGAGCTCATGTCATCGGTGAATTCCCGCGAAGTTGTTCCTGTGCTGATGGCGCAGGCCACCATCTATCCCCATGGCAGCATGCTTCCGGTAGTGCTACGCGGATTGCCCGCCGATCAGAAGGTCTTGAAGCTGCCTACCCACAAGCTCGACACAGCCGCCTTCCCTGTAATCATAGGCAGCATACTGGCACGAACGGCAAAGCTTGGCAAGGGCGATGTGCTCACCCTTCGCTGGCGCGACCGTAATGGTACGTTTGATGCAGTTGAGGTCACAATTACCGACATTTTCAGTTCCAACGTACCGGCAGCTGAAGCCGGACAGGTTTATCTTGAGCTGGAAACCTTGCGTCGGATGCTCGGC
The DNA here is from genome assembly GCA_036759465.1 of Bacteroidales bacterium. Classification (GTDB taxonomy): domain Bacteria; phylum Bacteroidota; class Bacteroidia; order Bacteroidales; family F082; genus JALNZU01. Next base: position 1,415 of record DAIOUP010000474.1, on the reverse strand, counting down.
CTGCCTGGCGAGGCTTCCATTTTGGTTTATAGCGATGAACATCAACCATTGACACAACTCGCAGGCTGGAATGTGAAAACTTTTGCTTGGCTCAGCCGCGAGGTGGACGAGATGATCAAGACCAAATCTGTTGGTCAGAGCATCCTGTTTGGCGTGCTACTTCTACTTGCTTTGCTGGCTGTATTCGATACGCAGGTACTATCCATTTTTCGACGTCAACGCGAAATTGGCACCTATGTAGCACTGGGCTATACCCGCTGGCAGGTGGTAGGCCTGTTTACCGTCGAAGGCACCATGTTTGCCGTGCTTGCTGCTCTTTTTTCAATGGTTTTTGGTATGCCGCTGCTCATGTGGCAGGCCAAAGTAGGCTGGACACTCCCTGTGGAGGCCGGCGATTTTGGCATGGCCATGGCGCAAACCCTCTACCCGGTGTATAGCCTTGCGCTGGTGGCTAGCACAGTGTTGTTAGTAACCATGGCCACAGCCATCGTAAGCTATCTGCCCTCGCGAAAATTTGCAAAGATGAATCCCACTGATGCATTAAAAGGAAAGATACAATGATTAAGTTTTTGATTACCGGACTGTTACGCGACCGAAGCCGTAGTCTTGTGCCCGTGCTAATCGTTTCCATAGGCGTTGCTCTGACAGTCTTTCTACATGCTTACATCACCGGCTTCATGGGCGATACCATTGAAATGAATGCGCGTTTCTCCTCGGGCCATCTCAAGGTGATGACGCGCGAACTGGCCCAGAATCCCGAACTGCTGTCGCCCGAATTGGCACTTTCGGAGGTTGATCAACTTATCACCCAAATCAGCCAAAGGTGGCCCGATACGGAATGGGTGCCTCGTATCAATTTCGGTGCCATGATTGATGTTCCTGACAACGAAGGAAATACGCGCGCTCAGGGCATTGTGGCAGGGCTGGCCCTGAAAGATTTAGGGCCGCAGCAGAGCGAAACCCTGAGGTTGGGGCTCAATCGCTCGCTGGTGGAAGGTCAGCTGCCCACGAAACCATCTGAAGCCCTGCTCAGTCATACCCTTGCGCAGCGCCTGGGCATCAAGCCCGGCCAACGTTTTACGCTTATCGGCTCGGATGCCTTTGGCAGCATGGCCATGGCCAATTTTGTGCTGTCGGGCACCATTCGCTTCGGCACCGAAGCCCTCGACCGCGCTATGGTGCTTTGTCAGTTTTCGGATGTTCAACAATGGCTGCAAATGGAAAATTCGGCCACCGAATTGCTGGGCTTTTTGCCGGGTGGTTTTTACAACAATCGTCATGCACTTTCAATAGCGCAATCGTTCAACGACATACAAAACGGAAGAGACGAATTTTCCCCCTTCATGAGAGCCCTGAGCCAGCAAGGCACGATGGGGCAATATGTTCAGCTCACCGAAACCTGGACTTTTCTGCTT
>DAIOUP010000473.1:0-2190 GCA_036759465.1 Bacteroidales bacterium | reverse complement strand
CAAAATTCTCATTTCGCTGGGCGAATGCGCCATCATGGGCGGGCTGCCCGCCATGCGCAATGGTATTCCGGTGGAAGAATGCATCGAAGAGGCCTATGTCAATGGACCTACCGTGCAGCTGAACAAGGAAAGAATTTTGCCCAACGATGACGAGTTGCCTATGTTGCTCGACAGGGTGTATCCCTGTCACGAAATCGTGAAAATCGACTATTTCCTTCCCGGCTGTCCGCCCCGCGCCGATCTGATCTGGGAGGCGCTGGTAGCCTTGATCACCGGCAACCCGCTCAAGCTGCCCTATGAAGTTGTAAAGTTTGACTAATAAAATATTCTGATACGTATGTCCAAGAAAATCACCATAGAACCGGTAACCCGCGTGGAAGGTCACGGCAAGGTTACCATCCTGATGGACGATAAGCTCAACGTTACACAAAGCCGCCTGCACATTGTGGAGTTTCGCGGTTTTGAGCGCTTTGTGCAGGGACGTCCCTACTGGGAAGCTCCTGTGCTCGTTCAGCGCCTGTGTGGCATTTGTCCGGTGAGCCACCATCTGGCGGCCGCCAAAGCCCTCGATGTTATCGTTGGCGCCGGAACAGGAAAAGGTCTCACACCCACAGGCGAAAAGATGCGACGACTCATGCATTACGGCCAGTTTTTCCAGTCGCACGCCCTGCATTTCTTCCATTTGAGTGCGCCTGATTTCCTTTTTGGTATCGACGGCGATCCGGCAATCCGCAACATCATCGGCATCGCCCTCACCAACCCTTCGCTGGCTGTTCAGGGGGTGATGATGCGCAAATTCGGACAGGAAATTATCCGTGCCACGGCCGGTAAAAAAATTCACGGCACCGGCGCCATCCCCGGCGGTATTAACAAGAGCCTGAGCCAGGCCGAAGTGGACGAGTTTCTCAAAGGCGCCGACCCGCTTAATGCCGACAAAATGGTGGCATGGGCACAGGAAGCCCTCGATTTCTTCAAAAGTTATTATCACGCCAATAAAGATTTCATCGACGGCTTTGCCCACTTCCCAAGCAACCACCTTAGCCTTGTACGCGACGACGGTGCCCTCGACCTGTATCATGGTCGTTTGCGGGCTGTGGATGCCGAAGGTAAGAGAATATTAAACGACATTGATTATCAGGAATATACCAACTACATCGAAGAAGAAGTGCGTCACTGGAGCTATATGAAGTTTCCATACCTGAAGCACCTTGGCAAAGAAAATGGTTGGTACAGGGTAGGACCGCTGGCCCGACTCAATACCTGCGATTTCATCCCTTCGCCGCTGGCTCAGGCAGAATTTGAGCAGTACAAGGCGCTAACCGGAGGAAAACCAAACAATTACTGCCTGCACATGCACTATGCAAGGCTTATCGAGACCCTGCACGCAGCAGAGGTAATCCGCGATCTGCTGAACGATCCCGATATTATGGGCGACAACCTTGTTACCAAAGGTACCAAACAGGCCGAGGGCGTAGGGCTTGTTGAAGCGCCCCGCGGCACGCTCTTCCATCATTACCGCATCAATAAGGACGATCAGATCGTAATGGCCAACCTCATCGTCTCGACCACCAACAACAACGAGCCTATGAACCGCTCGGTGAATCAGGTGGCCAACAAGATCATGACCGGTAAGGAAGTGATCACCGAAGGCATGATGAATGCTGTGGAGGTTGCCATCAGGGCCTACGACCCCTGCCTCAGCTGCGCAACTCATGCCTTGGGAAAAATGCCGCTCGAGATTACCCTTGTCAACGAGCGTAACGAAGTCATTGACCGCAAATTGAAGCAATAAGGCTGCATGGCTAAAATCCTGGTTTACGGCTACGGAAATCCCGGCAGACAGGACGACGGCCTTGCTGCCGCTCTTGTTCAGCAGCTGGAAAATTGGCTGTTGATGCATCCCGAAATTGATGTTGACACCGATTGCAATTATCAGCTCAATATCGAAGACGCTGCAGCCATTGCAGACCGTGACCTTGTGATTTTTGTTGACGCAAGCATCGACGAAACCATTTCTGCATTTCGTATGACACCTGTCAAGCCTTCGGATGCCAGAGTTGAATTTACCATGCACGCCGTTTCGCCGGCTTTTGTGCTCGATTTATGCAGAAAAATCCAGGGTAGCTGCCCAAAAACCTGGTTATTGCAAATCAGGGGTTATACCTGGGATTTCGAAGAACGCCTCTCAGC
>DAIOUP010000472.1:0-2191 GCA_036759465.1 Bacteroidales bacterium | reverse complement strand
AATTGTTAGAGGCAGCGTCGAGCTCGTGAATATTGAAAGAGGCCGACTGACGAAAGGAGACGCATGACTCGCACTGATCGCAGGCTTCCTGGTTGGGAGTAGGATTGAGACAGTTGATGGTTTTTGCGAGAATACGCGCACAGGTGGTTTTGCCCACACCACGCGGCCCAGTAAACAAAAAAGCCTGCGCAAGGGTATTGTTACGTATAGCGTTTTTGAGCGTTGAAGTAATGGCTGACTGCCCCACGACCATATCGAAGCTGGCGGGCCTGTATTTGCGCGCTGAAACAATGTACTGATCCATCGGGATTGGCTTAACCGGTCGGTAAAAGTAGTAAAAGGCGCAAAACCGCAGCGCATGGACATCAACATAAACCTCCAAACAAGGTAAAAGAGTTGTCAGGAAAACACCAATAATCATGTTTAAGCGGATTTTGACGCAGCGCGCCTTTTTCCATACCTTTGGAAGCCATGACAGAGTTGATCGTACACGTCCCCCGCATCACACACAGGCTGAGCTACACTTTCGAGCTGGTGCTGGAACGACTTCTTGGCTTGAAGTATCGGCTTGTTACCGACGCCTCGAAACTGGAGGAATCCATGTATCCGGTGTTGGTTTATGGCAACGAGCCCATCGGAGATTTTTCTTTTATCCGCTCATCCGACCTGCTTTTCAGCCGCGAAATCCACATGCAGCATCTTCAGCCAATGCCTCTGGGGAGTATCAAAGGCATTTTTCCGGTATTTCATGCTCAGTCGGCCATGCCTTTCGATCCCTTCGCTGCAGCTTTTTATGTGGTAAGCCGGTATGAGGAATACCTACCCTTTGTGGCCGATCATCATGGAAGGTTCGAAGCCAGATCGTCGATCCTCTACGATTTGGGATTGCTTGAAAAACCTGTTGTAAATCTGTGGGCTAATATGTTGGGCGAAATGCTCGAGCAGCGTTTCCCCGGATTAAAGACATCGAAACCTGCCTATCGTTTTATCCCAACTTATGACATAGATGTAGCCTGGGCATACAGGCACAAAGGCTTTTACAGGACAGTGCTATCAGCACTCAACGACCTGGCACGGGGTGACCGACAGAACTTTTTGGAGCGCATCAGCGTATTGCAGGGGCGGCAGAACGATCCATACAACACCTATGACTATCAGCTTGATCTTCAAAAAAAATACGCGCTTCAGCCAATCTACTTTTTCCTTTTCTCGGAGTACGGACCTTTCGACAAAAACAATCCCGTTTCCAATCTCAACTTTGCCGCACTCATCCGACGATTGGCCGATTATGCCAAAGCCGGCATTCACCCTTCATACAACACTTTTACCGATAAAGCGCGCCTTCAGAGCGAAATAAACGGTCTGTCCGACGTATTGCATCAACCCGTGAAAATGAGCAGGCAACATTTTTTACGACTGAGGCTGCCCGAGACGTACCACTACCTCATCGACCTCGACATCACCGATGATTTCACCATGGGCTACGCCTCGGCTCCCGGTTTCAGGGCCGGCATTACCATCCCTTTCCCCTATTACGACCTCGATCACGACGTTCCCACAACGCTTACCGTTCATCCCTTTATGATCATGGACGGCACATTGCGCGATTATCTGAATTTAGGGCCGGAGGCCGCCATAGAAAAGGCAATACCCATAATCGAGAGCGTAAAAATCAATGGTGGCGATATGATCACTCTCTGGCACAATGAGAGTTTGAGCGACAAAAGGCGGTGGACCGGATGGCGGAAAGTTTACGAGAAAATCATAGAATCAGCATTGGAATGAGCGCTTACAAGCCTATACGCTATCTGAAGCATGAGGAAATTGACAAGCTGAAATGGGATCAGTGCCTACGCGATGCTTTCAACGGAAATCTTTACGGATGGTCGTGGTATCTCGATATCGTGCACAAAAACTGGGAGGCTCTGGTTGAAGGCGATTATGAGCGTGTTTTTCCGCTTACCGGAAATACCCGTTTTGGCGTAAGCTACCTTTTCCAGCCTTTTTTCGCCCAGCAACTGGGGATTTATTCGCGACATATTTTAAGTCAGGATGTGACGGCCCGCTTTTTAAGGGCAATCCCAAAACACTACAAGCTTGTCGAAATCAGGCTCAACAAACACAACAAGGTACCTTCCGAAGGTTTTGGGCTGAGCATGCACACCAATATTGAGCTCGACCTCATCAACAC
>DAIOUP010000471.1:0-2198 GCA_036759465.1 Bacteroidales bacterium | reverse complement strand
ATATCATATTCGACCCCAATATCCTGGCCATTGGCACCGGTATCGAAGAACACAACAATTACGCCGTCAATTATATCAGAGCCACAGCCTGGATCAAGCAAAACCTGCCCTATGCCCGTGTAAGCGGGGGCGTGAGCAACCTCAGCTTTGCCTTTCGCGGCAACGACACCGTGCGCGAAGCCATACACTCGGTCTTCCTTTACCACGCCATCAAGGCAGGCATGGACATGGGCATTGTAAACCCCGGCCAGCTGCAGATATACGACGAGATTGAACCAGAGCTGCTTGCACTGGCCGAAGACCTCGTGCTCAACCGGCGCAACGATGCCACTGAACGTATGCTGGCCTATGCCGAAAAGGTGAAAAGCAAAACAGCAACCCTTGCCAGGGAAGACGAAGCCTGGCGCAAAAGCAGCGTGCAGGAACGCCTGAAGCATGCACTCATCAAAGGCATAGCCGATCACATCGAACAGGACGTACTTGAAGCCCGTCCACTTTATGAGCGCGCACTCGACGTGATCGAAGGCCCCCTGATGGATGGCATGGGGGTCGTGGGAGATCTTTTCGGTTCGGGCAAAATGTTTCTGCCTCAAGTAGTTAAAAGCGCCAGAGTAATGAAAAAAGCTGTTGCCACGCTTTTGCCTTATATCGAAGCCGAAAAACTTCAGGGCAGCAGCTCGGCCGGCAAGGTGCTGCTTGCTACCGTGAAAGGCGATGTGCACGACATTGGCAAAAACATTGTAGGGGTGGTTCTGGCTTGCAACAACTTTGAGGTGATTGACCTGGGGGTGATGGTGCCTGTGGAAAAAATACTGCAGACGGCCAAAGAGCAGCAGGTTGACATCATTGGCCTGAGCGGGTTGATCACCCCATCGCTGGAAGAGATGGTGCATGTGGCTTCGGAAATGGAACGCTTGGGGCTACATTGGCCGCTGCTCATTGGCGGGGCCACCACCTCGGAGGTGCACACTGCCGTAAAAATTGCCGGAGCCTATAGAAATCCAGTTATCCATGTGCGTGATGCCTCACGTGTAACCGGCGTGATCAGCGAATTGCTGGCCCCACCAGAAAAACGGGAGGCTTTTCTGAAAAACATGAAGGAACGTTACGAAAACCTACGTCAAAATACCTCAGCAGCAAGGCCGACGAAACCTTCATCAGCCTCGAAGCGGCCCGTGAAAACCGTTTCAGAGGAATTTTCGACAGTGCATCCATTTACATGCCTGTCAAACCGGGCATCACCGTGTTCGACAACCTGCCCCTCGAAAAGCTCGAACCCTACATCGACTGGACATTCTTTTTCCACTCCTGGCGCATCAGCGGCAAGTATCCCCAGGTTTTCGACGATCCATTGAAAGGTGAGGAAGCACGAAAACTTTACAACGACGCCCGTCAGTTACTCAAACATATTATCGAAAACCGACTGCTTACAGCCAAAGGTGTTGCGGGCATTTTCCCGGCCAATGCCGAGGGCGATGATGTGCTGGTTTTCGATCCCGCCGAGTCAGAACGGCAAATTTGCAGGTTCTCATTTTTGCGCAACCAGCAACTGAAGTCCGAAGGCATCCCGAACCTTTGTCTGGCCGACTTTGTAGCCCCTTCAGGGAGTGGTATTACCGACTATATCGGCGGTTTTGTGGTTACGGCAGGACATGGGGCCGAGGCATTGGTGAAAAAATTCGAGAAGGAAAACGACGACTACAACGCCCTGATGACCAAGGTGTTGGCCGACCGTTTGGCCGAGGCCTTTGCCGAATGGCTGCACGAGCATGTGCGCAAAACGCTTTGGGCCTACGCACCCGACGAACAGCTCGATATTCATGGCTTACTTGGCGAGGAATACCAGGGCATCCGTCCGGCACCAGGTTATCCGGCCTGTCCGGAACATTCCGAGAAAGAAATACTTTTTCAATTACTTAATGCACAGACACTTACCGGCGTTACCCTTACCGAAAACTACGCCATGCAACCGCCGGCAGCCGTGAGTGGGTTTTATTTTGCCCACCCGAACAGTCAATATTTTAATGTGGGAAAAATCGGTAGTGATCAGCTGGAAGATTATGCCCAAAGGAAAAAACTAATTATGTCGGAAGCCGAGCGATTGCTTAATGCCAACCTTAATTACAAATAAAAAAGATATCCTTCCTCAACTAACGAACCCGCTGCAATTCAATACACTATGATGAACTTTCCGAAAG
>DAIOUP010000470.1:0-2209 GCA_036759465.1 Bacteroidales bacterium | reverse complement strand
GGGATGATCAGCCCGGCAATGCCGAGGATGACAAACAGATTAAAGTTGTTACTGCCGATGACGTTCCCGAATACGATGCCGTCGTTGCCATTGTATGAGGCGAATGTGTTGACCACCAGCTCGGGAGCCGAGGTGCCAAACGAAACGATGGTGAGCCCTATGGCCAGGTCAGATACATTGAGCTCTCGGGCAATGGCCGAAGCGCCGCCCACTAACCAGTCGGCGCCAAAGATGAGCATGGCAAGTCCGCCTGCCATGAAGAGGAGGTCGGTAATCACGACTTGAAAATTAGGCAAATGTAATATGCTTTTTGCCTTAGATTTCTTTGCATCAATTTTTTGTTTAAACTTGGATTGATTGCTATCAGCTTGGCAGAGCCGAAATTCGTTTACATTTGCAACATTATTGCAACAAATATGGAAGCTCTTCAGCTAATGCTGCAGCAAACCCTCATCATCACCACCTTTGTACTTGGTTTGATGATGGTTATCGAATACCTCAACATCCAGACCCGCGGTCTGTGGTCGGAGAAGATTCAGCAAAAACCTATCATGCAGATTGTTTTGGGATCGGTCATGGGCATTATTCCCGGTTGTTTGGGATCGTACACCATGGTTTCGCTTTATGTGCACAGGGTGGTGATGTTTCCGGCCATTGTGGCCACCATGATAGCCACTTCGGGCGATGAGGCCTTTCTGATGTTTTCGCTGATTCCCGGCACGGCACTCAAGCTCAATATAATTTTGTTTGTAATAGCAGTCGTTTCGGGAATAATGGTGCACTTTACCGTAAAAAATAAATACATCGGTCTGGGCAAGCATGCCGAATTGCCGCTGCATAGCCAGGAGGAAGAATGCAACCCGGTGCATCCGCGCTATATGCTCGAAAACATAAGGCAGATTAGCTTTACGCGCGCCTTGCTCATTGCAGGCATCCTGGCGGTGCTTTTTATCCTGGCCAGCGGCGTAATCGACGGCAGCCACCACCTGAGTACGCTCATGGGCGATGCGGGCATGTTGCACGGGCATGATCATGCCCATGGTCACGACCACGACCACTCAGGCGAAGCCGACTGGATTCGAATGAGTCTGATAGGCCTATTCGGGGCGTTGTTGTTTATCGTGCTTTCGGCCAGAGAGCATTTTCTGCAGGAACACTTGTGGCACCATATCATCATGAAGCACTTCTTCAAGATTTTCGGCTGGACGCTCGGCGTGCTTGCCATTATTTATTTTCTCAACCAATATGTTGACCTGCGCGAATGGATTTCTGCCAACCTTTGGACGGTGCTCCTGCTGGCCCTGCTCATCGGCATTATCCCCGAATCGGGACCGCATTATGTGTTTGTCATGCTATTCGCGCAGGGGGCGGTGCCGTTCAGCGTGCTGCTTGCCAGCTCTATAGCTCAGGATGGCCATGGAACTTTGCCTCTGCTGGCCGAGTCGCAAAAAAGCTTTGTGGCCGTGAAAACTGTAAACCTCATTGTGGCATTCCTTGCCGGAGCATTGGGTATCTGGATGGGGTGGTGAGCCGGGTGCCGGACGTAGAGAATTCAAGATTCAACGATTCAAGATTCAAAATTCAACTATTTGTATTAATCCCCTTTAAACTTGGCTCTTCTTCCTTCTTCCCTGGCCTTTTTAAGGCGGTTGGAAAATTGGTTATGAGTTGTGGATTATAGTTTCTCCAATTAAAAAATTGGTTGACAGGTTTAATTCAACCAAATGCCCGCTTGACCTTGGGTGAATGTGGTAGTAAATTCGCGCTGTTATTGGATGCCTTATGAACATTATTATCGCCACCGATTTCAGCGAGTTCAACGATAACCTTTTGCCTTACGCCATTGATTTATTGAAACATACGGGCGGCAAGGCCATTCTCTTTCACGCCTTTACGGATCATGTGCTGGTGGGCGATCCCGGTTTGCCCGGTCTGATGGAATCGGAAGCTTATATGAACAGGGAACTCATGTCGGAACTGGAGGAGCAGTCCGTCAGATTGATGAAAGAAAAAGCTTCCTTATTCAGCGCTAAACTTGTTGAGGCGGGTCTGGGCAATGTTGCTCTGGAAACTGTTGTGAAAGGCGGAGAGCCTGAATCGGGATTGGCAGAGCTTGCTGCCGAACTTAATGCCAACCTGATCCTGCTCGGAACGAGGGGCAAAGGACGAAAGGGATTCCTTGAAGGCAGTATGGCCCGCCGAATTATGG
>DAIOUP010000469.1:0-2210 GCA_036759465.1 Bacteroidales bacterium | reverse complement strand
TACTATCGTAGAAAAAGATGCCCTGTTTGATTTCCTTTTTACAACCTTCGTGCCTGCCACCGCTGTTCTTCCAAGCCATAACCTAAGCGTTTCTAACGCTCAAGGGGCCACCTTGGGTACCAACAACAGAATGTATTCTTTTGCTGTGGCTTTAAACGCTTACTTTAACGGGAAAGGTCCTAATGCCAAAGCTGCTCATGCTGGTAACTACGATGCCATTCTGTTCCTCGACGACACTGGCCCATACGTTGGTGATGATGACAACCACGACGACCTGTTGATCGGTATTCGTGTGACTGACGTTCCAGAACCAACCACCCTGTTGCTGATGAGCATGGGTCTGCTTGGTTTGTTTGGTGCCCGTCGCCTGAAAGCTTAATTTAAGCTTGCATAAAAAAGCCCGGCATCGCCGGGCTTTTTTATGCCTGAATTTTAAGATATTAGAATTTTAGCTAGCGCGCGCCAAACGCTCACGCCAAGCGGATTGATTTTCAATGCATTCCGAATAGCTGCATAAGATTCACGTTTATCACTGCCAGCATAATGCCGAGCTTTACGGGTATAAAAAGCTGACAACCCCGCCTTTTTTTCTTGCTCGCTAACAGCATCCGGATAATTGGTTAGAAAATCTAAAATAATGCTCTCATTAGTCTCAAAACGAAGCTTTTTGTTTGAAGATATCTGGTTTTCCATAACACGATAGTAAGCAAGAAACTCCGGGATATACTGAAATCTGTAACGCGCAGAAAATTTGAGCCAAAGGTCATAGTCGTCCGCCACCCGGCGTTTACCACTCATGCCGCCCATTTCTTCAAAGCATTTACGGCGGGTCATGGTAGTGTTCATACTGATAAAATTATCTTTTAATAAAAGTCCCGCTATCCGCCCCGAATAACGACGCATATTGTTGCGATGAAGCTCATTGCCATTCTCATCGATGGTAATGCAGTCGCCATATACAATGTCTGCCTCTGGATATTCCCCAAACGCCTTAAGGGATTTTTCCAATTTATCTGTCGGCCAGTAGTTATCAGAATCCAAAAAACAAATAAAATCACCCTTGGCGATAGATAACGCATAATTACGAGCCACACTTTGCCGCTGGTTTTGCTGGTAGAGATATTTGATTCTGGAGTCCTTTTCCGCGTAGGACTCGATTAGCGAACGACTGTTATCTTCCGATCCATCATCAACTATGATGAATTCAAAGTTTTTGTAGCTTTGAGCGAGCACACTTTCTATCGCGGCGGGGAGAAAAGCTTCGCGATTGTAGGTGGGTGTAATAATGGAAACGAGCATATTGTCATCCGTAAGTAAATGCGTGCCAGAAAAGCACAAAGATTAAAGTTTTTGTATAGCAATGGCCAAACTTTTATAAAAGTCTTCCTTTAAAACCTCGGGCCTTACGATGGCATTTCTCAGGATTCCATGAATCTCTGCATCATTCATGGCTAAAGCTGCATTAATAACCTTTTCAAGCTCAGCTGGTCGAACTGAAAATCTTGGAGAAAACCATTTTTGTCCCGCGTAGTTAGCGCCGATCATGAGGGCGCAATTTGAATCTGCAACTTCATTCATCGGGGGCGCATCGGTCACTAACACCAGGGCTCCACTCCCCATAGCCTCGACTATTGAATGCCCAAAGCCTTCCATTTCGGTAGCATAGATATGAAACAGGGCTGAATTAGCGCAAGCGATGTAATCCTCCTCATTCGAAAAAATATCCAGATACTCGACATTTTCCGGAGGATTCGACGGTCGGCATGCTTTATCAATTACCAGCTTTAATAAAGGCCATTCTGGATGAAGCCGCCATGTATCTACCAATAGCTCAGCTCCCCGGAAACGACTCATTCCCACCCTGGAAAAAAAATACTCCCTATTTTTTTCCGAATTATCGATGGCCCTGATCGCCGAGCTAAATCCAATCCTGTTTACACTTGACTTATATTGGGAAAATATACCCTCAGCGAAAGCGGTCTTAGCCCAAACACAATCGATAAAAGACAGCAATCCAAACTGTTTGGGATTAAACCATTCTTGATTGGGAATCAAAATCTGGTAGCGATGAAAGAATTGCTGCCAGTAAAAAATCTTTTCCAGATGCAGAGCGATTACTTTTGGCTTCGGCAATAAAAACCGTTGAATCCTTCTATAAAGAAACAATATGCCAAAAACAGAGATAAAAGAAACAATTTTCTCATTCATTT
>DAIOUP010000468.1:0-2215 GCA_036759465.1 Bacteroidales bacterium | reverse complement strand
TAATTCAGGTTTGCGGCCATACACCCGAGCAGGCCGAAACCTGCACATGGATCGTGCACTACAAAGGAAAATGCGCCGTTAAAAGCGGGCCGCTTTCGGAACTTCGACCCATATACAACGAATTCAGAAACAGGAACCTCACCGCAAGCATCGATTAGCCTATGTGGACAGTTATACTCGTACTCATTGCCACAGGCCTGCTTATGGTGCTGTTGGAAATACTGGTCATTCCCGGAGGTGGTCTTGCTGGGATTTTGGGATTTATACTGATGGCTGCCGGCGTCTGGTTTGCCTTCACACGCGAAGGAACAGAAGCGGGACTTTATACCCTCGGCGGCTCGCTGCTGTTGAATGTGGCGGCATTGACCCTTGCTCTGCGTTCGAAAACATGGGACAGGGCCATGCTCAAAAGTAATATCGACAGCAAAGTGAATGTTGTTGATACAGAGCAGATTAAACCCGGCGATACAGGAATCACCATTTCGCGTTGCGCACCATCGGGAAAAGCCATGATAAATGGTGAAATCCATGAGGTACACACCCGATCGGAATATCTCGATGTTGATACGGAAGTTGAGGTTATTAAGGTTGAAGGTTATAAAATTTACATAAAATCAAAAAACTAAAGACATGGAAAACTATTTCATCATTGCCATCGGACTTGGAGCGATATTCCTGATATGGTTCCTGTTCTATTTCATTCCGGTAGGTCTGTGGTTTACGGCTCTCGTTTCTGGGGTCAAGATTCCGCTCATTCAGCTCATCCTCATGCGCTGGCGAAAAATTCCTCCGGGCATTATCGTGAACAGCCTCATTGCGGCTACCAAGGCCGGCCTCAAGCTGGAACGCAACGACCTCGAGGCCCACTTTCTGGCAGGCGGTCGTGTGCAGCAGGTGGTGAATGCACTTATCTCGGCCGACAAAGCCAACATCGAACTGAACTTCAAAACGGCCACCGCCATCGACCTGGCCGGTCGCGATGTATTGCAGGCCGTTCAAATGTCGGTAAATCCCAAGGTTATCGATACCAAACGTGTTGCGGCAGTAGCCAAAGACGGTATTCAGCTTATTGCCATGGCCAGGGTAACCGTGCGTGCCAACATCCGTCAGCTGGTTGGCGGTGCCGGTGAAGAAACCATTTTGGCGCGCGTTGGCGAAGGCATTGTTTCCTCGATTGGTTCGGCCGAATCACATAAATCGGTTCTCGAAAATCCGGACTCCATTTCGAAGGTAGTTTTGCGTAAAGGCCTCGACAGTGGTACGGCCTTCGAAATCCTTTCGATTGATATTGCCGACATCGATATTGGGAAGAATATCGGCGCTGTTCTGCAGATGGATCAGGCTATGGCCGATAAAAACATCGCTCAGGCAAAGGCCGAAGAGCGCAGGGCAATGGCCGTGGCTATGGAGCAGGAAATGAAGGCCAAGGCTCAGGAAGCACGCGCAAACGTAATTCAGGCCGAGGCGCTTATTCCTCAGGCTATTGCCGAGGCCTTGCGCAATGGCAACATCGGCATCATGGACTTCTACAAGTTCCAGAACATACAGGCCGACACCCGTATGCGCGAAAGCATATCGGAGGCCGGCATTCAGCCTCCAACGGGCTCAAAAGATGATGCAAAGAAATAATACAGGTAATTTGACCTGAACGAAAAACGTTTGTATCTTCATGGTGCAAACGTTTTTTTTCAGGAATATTTAATGTAATGTCGATTACGGCTGAACATCCTGAATACTCTTACGAAAGCCTGAGAGGCAGTCTGGGCATTTATCATAAGCCCAACGAATTACTGCTGCTCGATAAGGCGCACAAGGCAGCTTCTGTGGCTTACGAAGGAAAACAGCTTGCCTCCGGTAGGCCATCGCTTGAGCATAACATTCAGGTTTCATGCATAGCTGTCAACGAGCTTGGACTGCGACTTCCCACGGCCGTTGCCGGGCTGCTCCACAGCATGCATTTTGAGGGTGATGACGATTTCAAAAAAATTGAAGAAGAGTTTGGTCGGGATGTGGCCGCCATACTCAGAGGTTTTGTCCGGATTTCGCAATTACCCACCGAGCGGCTTTCATATCAGTCGGAGCAATACCGTAAGCTATATCTTTCGCTTATCGACGACATTCGTGTAATCATCCTGAAAATTGCCCACCGGATTTACGACCTAAGAAATCAGGGAGAGCTGTCGAAAGAAAAGCTTGAAAAGTATATCCTGGAGGT